>JBHELW010000109.1:0-18909 GCA_046262915.1 Mycobacteriales bacterium
CCGCCGCAGGTTGGGCCACGACGACAGCGCGACGACCACGAAGGCGACATCGATGTTCGCGGCGAGCACCTGCGGGACGCTCGCCGCGCCAGCGGCACCGCGCACGAAAGCCGAGCGCCGCGGCAGCACGTCGACGACGAAGGTGAGCTCGCCCGCGGCATCCAGCGCGACCCAGTCGCCCACTGCGGGCAGCGCGGTCGCGTCGGTCGCGTCGGCCACCAGCCGCGCCGCCGACGACGCGTGGACGACGCCATGTTCAGTCAGTGCGACGAACGACTGCCCGCGGTCGGCGCGCGCGATTCGGCCGGGTACGCAGCCGGCCGCCGCGTGCGGCGTAAAGGCCTCCGCGAGTTGGGCGTCCCAGCCAAGCGCGGCGAGGTCGTAGCCGCGATCAGTGATTGCTGACACGAGAACCCTTCGGGGGTGACCCGCGGGTCGCCTCGGGTCTTGGTCGGTAGCTGCGCGTCGCCATGGCGACTCGGAGTTTCCGCGGACGCTACGGCGGACCGCCGCACTCCGTCACGCGAGTTTCCGCGCTACTCCTCGTCCCACTTGTCCACCAGCTCGCGAACGCGCTCCTCCACGACGTCCGGAGGCAGACCGTCCCAGCCCGGCTCGTAGCGATGCGGCCCGTCGTGCGCAGCAACGCGCTGACAACGCTTGCCGGTGTCGCGACGCTGCGATGTAAAGAAGCTCTCGATGACGATCGGCGCGTCGCAGCGCTCGCTCACTC
Source organism: Mycobacteriales bacterium (assembly GCA_046262915.1). Taxonomy (GTDB): domain Bacteria; phylum Actinomycetota; class Actinomycetes; order BP-191; family BP-191; genus JBHELW01. The sequence continues at coordinate 734 of JBHELW010000109.1, forward strand.
CACCCGCCGACGCTTTAGCAGGATGCGCGTCTGCGTGCCCTCGCCGTAGGCCGCCACGGCCTCCCAGCCCGCGGCGCCGAGCTCCGCGAGCCGAGCCTCGAGCCGCGACACGTCGGACGTGTAGCCGGGATGCGACCGCGGCAGGTAGTCGCCGACCATGCGGTACTCCCAGGCCGGGGTATCCGGCGGTGCGGTGATGGGCGGCGGCTTGCCGGGGTCGCGGGTGACCACCGGCGACACGGCGGACGGCTCCGAGGGCGTGACCGCGGCGACCGCTTCGGGCGAGACCGGTTTGGCCCACGCGTGCTCCAGTGCGGCGCGGATCTCCGTTGGCGTCGAGATCGCCATCGATACCGACGTGACGTGCGCGACGTCGCGGACCTCGTCCATCCCGGCGTTGTCGGTGGGATCCGCGACGGCGAGCTTCACCCACGTCGAACCGGCGGCGAGCGGTATCACGCACAGCGTCTCCGACATCTTGCGCGGAATTCGACGCACGATCTCCGGCGCGACATCGAGGTCCTCGCCCTCGACGTAGTCGAAGCCCATCATCCGGGCCAGGCCTTGCGCGATGTCGGACTCGGTCGCAAGCCCACGCTGCACGACGATCTCGCCGAGCCGGTGGTGCACGGGACTCTCGCGCTGCACCGCGAGGCAGGTCTGCAGCTGCACCTCGGTGACGACGCCGGCCTCGACGAGTGCTTCGCCCAGGCGCTGCTTTCGCGCCGGCGCGGCGGCTCGACCGCCGTGCACAGGCCGGATGACGGTCTGCGGGACCGCCAGCGGATCGGGGCGGAAGAAGTCGCTGCCCTCAGACGGCATGCGGCTAGAAGACGGGAATGATGTCTTCGGGCCCGATCTCGCCGACGTCGACGCCGTCGAGGTCGAGCTCGGGGATCGCCGGGAATTCGATCCCCCAGCGCGTGACGATCGCGCGCACCTTCGCGATGGCCGTCTTCCAGTTCTCCGCCTGCTCCTCGTAGGAGAGCACGCCGAGCCCCGCCTGCCGCGCGTGGTCGATGAGCACGCGGTGGTTGTCGAGGAAGTACGGCGGGAGGTCCCAGAACTGCCGCGGCGGCTCCCACAGGATCATCGAGAGGAAAACGAAGCCGGCGCGCAACTGGCGCGTGATCGTCGCGCGGTGCTCGTCGGTGAGCCCCGGCCAGTCGTTCTCCAGCATCGTCAGGCAGATCTGCAGGTGCCGGCTCTCGTCACGGCCGATGCGCTTGAACACCTCGTGGAAGACCGGGTGCTTCGCACCGGTCGCCATCATCCGGAACAGCGTCGACGACGCGACCTCGCCCATCATGAAGCTGGTGAACAGCACCGCCATCGGGTACTTGCCGAGGCTGTTGGAGTAGCCCTGCCAGTAGCGCCCGCCGTTGTGGTAGAGCCAGCCGATGTTGTTATGCGCCGCGCGCTCGAGGTCGTCCGTCGGCTCCCAGTCCAGCGGCCCGCCGGGCCAGAGCTTGCCGATGGCGCGCTGGCAGCACTCCTCGTGGTTCATCTCGTCGCGGGTGATCGCGAAGAAGCACTTGCGCACGGGGTCTTCCTGGTGCATCTCGAACGCGTGGATCGTCGCGCGCGCGAAGACCGCCGGCCCGCTCGCGTCGAAGTTCGCGAGCAGCGACCACCAATACATCATCCCGAGGCGTTCCTCGCGGCTGAAGTCCCCAGCGTGCAGGTCCTCCCACGGCAGGTCGGCGGGGTTCCAGAGCTCGCGCTTGCTCTTGTCGTAGATCTCGACGAGCTTCTGCGTCTCGACCCGCCACTCCATCGGGTAGATATTGGGCTGCGGGACCTCCGGCGCCGGCCAGAAACCGTCTGGCGGAACGGTCAGCCCGTCACTGGTCGCCCACTCCGGACGGTCGACGCCAGTGCTGCTCATCGTGTGACACCTTTCAGCGGGCCGCGCGCTCGAGTGTCACACCCTAACGGGTCCGCAGCCGGGGTCACAAGGCCGGCGTTGCGGCACCTGCGCGGGCGACCCGGACGGTCGTCTCGAACGACGCCGGCGTGTCCAGGCCGGCTTCCGCGTCGATGCCGACGGCCAGACGCCCGACAAGCTCGCCGCCGAGCCAGCCCGTCACAGTGAGCAGCGCGACGCCGGCAAGCTCTACGACGAGAGCGAGCCCGTCGGCCACCCGTGCCGCGTCGTCACGGCGCAACAGCCATGCGATTGCGAAAAGGACCACGACGACGACGTTGCCCAAGCCGTGCACTGTCCCGACGCGCTTCGCGCGCGTCGTGCGCGGGATGGCGTAGTAGTCGATGAGGCCGAACACTGCCGCCGTCAGTGCCGTAATCACACCTGCGGCGACCATGAAGAACGCCGCTGTCGCATAGCGGTCATCGTCCGTGACAAGACGCAGCAGGTCGAAGACGACCGCAGTGCTCAGCAACCCGAGCGGGAACGGGATGAGCTGCTGGTGGATGGCGTGCCCCAGCGCCTTTGCGTGGCTTTCCATGGCGCGCACTCCTCTGCCGAGGTCGGGTTCTTGTCAGCTTCCGGTACGTCGGTCGGTCGGCTCCTCGCGGTGGCCAGTCACGACGTCCTTGATCTTCCCGGCCGTCTGCCGGAGCACCGCCCCGCCGATCATGCTCTCGTCGAGATCCTCGGTGCCGCCGCGCGGTACGTCGAAGAGCAACCGCTCGGCGTAGGGCGCGGATCGACCGAGGTTGTAGGCGACCGTGTTCTCGGTGCTGACCTTGCGCGCATCCTCGACGGTCCGCTTCCCGGCGACGAGCTCATGCACCATGTTCAGGCCGAGGACGTTCGCCGCCTCGGAGTCGCACCGCGCTGACACCTCGCCGCGGGTTCGGTCAACGATGATGCTGCCGTCGAACATCGTGATCAGATGCGTCATCTCGGGTGGCACGCGGTAGTCGATGACCTGGGTGAGAAAGTCGCTGTGCGGTGTAGGCCAGTTGTGCGCCACGACGTCGCTGCTGAGCTCAGTGCGCTTCCACGGTCCGTTGCGATACCAGAAGAGCTTCGTCGGAGTCGCCTCGTTGGGCTGGCCGTACTTCTCCAGCATCTGGTGCGCAATGTTCCGCTGCGACTCCGGCCATCGCTCGATGATCTGTTCGACCATTGCGAGCGCGACCGCATTGTCGCGTCCGGGCTCCGTTTCGTGCTCGCCCCTGAGCTGATGCGCAACGCCCTGCGCGACGGCGCGCCCGGTTGTCGCTAGCCGCTCACCCGTCATCAGGTCCATCGGCTGCGGCTGATCGTGAGTCATTGCTCGCCTCGCACGGGGTTTGCCCCCCCATACATCCCTACCCGTCGGCACTACGGGGAATCGCGTTCGCCTCGCCGGGCTGCTATCGGGCGACGGCGCCCGCGGCCGCGATGACGACCGCGGCGAGCGCGGGCGCGAGCCAGCGGCGTTGCGTCGTCCACCACCAGTACCAGCTGCGCGCGTGCGCGCGGTCGTCGAACTCACCACGCGCGCCCGGGTCGCCGGGCAACGGATCCCACAGGTTGTCCGCGCGATCGGGTTCGATAGGCCACGACGCCTGCTGCGCGTCGTAGCCGGTGCGCGCGAGGTAGCGGTCGATCAGACCAGGGACGAGCTTCTGGCCGAGAACCGTCGCCGCAGTCGTCACGCCGACGAACACCTCGCGTCGACGGTGGTCGATCGCCCAGACAACGGCTCGGGCCGCCACCTCCGGTTGATACATGGGTGGCACCGGCTGCGGGTGGCGCGGCAGGTCGGTCTTCACCCAGTGGAACTGCGGCGTGTTCAACGCGGGCAGTTGCACCATCGTCACGCGGACGTTGCTGCGGTCATGTCGCAGCTCGCAGCGCAACGACTCGGTGAATGCGCGAATGGCGTGCTTCGCGCCGCAGTACGCCGACTGAAGCGGGATCGCCCGATAGGCGAGCGCGGAACCGACCTGCACGATGACGCCGCGGTCGCGCGGCAACATCCGGCGTAGCGCAGCCATCGTGCCGTAGACGAACCCGAGATAGGTCACCTCAGTGACCCGCCGAAAGTCCTCGGGGGAGACGTCCGTGACCGGCGCAAACACCGACACCATCGCGTTGTTGACCCAGACGTCGATTGGGCCGAGCTCGTCTTCAACGGTGGTAGCCGCTTGCTCCAACGCGTCCACGTCAGCGACGTCGACTGGCAGCTGCACGGCACGTCTGCCCGCCCGCTCGACCTCCGCCGCCGTGGCGGCCAAGCCGTCAGCGCCGCGCGCAACCAGGCCGATGTCGTAGCCGCGTTCGGCAAGCAGCCGCGCGGTCGCGCGTCCCACCCCGGCAGATGCGCCAGTTACGACGGCCACGCGTGCGGGTGCCATGTCGCCTCCGTCCGCCGGATTTCCGGCGTCAAGCGCTCGGATTGTAACGACAACGGCGATTGGTGTTAGATATCAGTCGTGCCAACCGAGGTCGCACGCGCCGCACGCGCCATTCAGCTGCTCGCGGACGACGTCCGCCGGCGCCTCTACTTTTTCGTGCGCGCGCGCCGATCGCCAGTCACGCGAGCCGAGGCGGCGGCAAGCGCGGGCGTGTCGCAGAAGCTGGCGGGGTTCCACCTCGACCGGTTGGTCGACGAAGGTCTGCTGACGGCGCACTACGCGCGCCCGGCTGGCCGTAGCGGTCCCGGCGCGGGGCGCACCGCGCGGATGTACGAACCATCGGCGGCAGAGATCGCGATATCGGTTCCGGAGCGTCGCTATGACCTCGCGGGGGAGCTGCTCGTCGACGCACTCGTCACGCGCGCGCGTGACGAGGCGGCGGAGCACGCGGCCGCGCGCGTCGCGTACGACGCCGGCCACACCCGAGGCGATGCGGCACGTGCGCGCGCGCCACGTGCTGACGAGCGCCGGCTGGTGAATCGCGAATTGGCGGCGCTGGGCTTCGAGCCGCACCGAGACTCCGCCGGCGACACCCGGCTCGGCAACTGCCCCTTCCACGCATTGGCGTCGCGGAATGCAAGCCTCGTGTGCGGCATGAACCACGCGTTCGTCCGCGGACTGCTCGCGGGAGTGAGTAGTGCGGACGAGGCAATCTTGGACCCGCAGCCGAGCCATTGCTGCGTCCGCATTCAACCGAGTGGAGCCAGAGCGTGAGCGAGGCCATGACCCAGGCGCCGGTGGCGACGGTGGACGACGCCGTGGAGCTGGTGAGTCCGCCCTGGCCGGAGATCAAGCTCGCCCGCGTCGAGCGGGCAGCGGCGGGGCTACTGGAAGCGCTCGACGTTGATCTCGACAACGCGGAGATGCGCGAGACGCCGCGGCGGGTGGCGGCGATGTACCAAGAGCTGCTCACACCCGAGCCGTTCACGGCGACGACCTTCGACAACGACGCCGGCTACGACGAGCTCGTGGTCGCGAGCGACGTTCGGTTCACGTCGCTGTGCGCGCATCACCTGCTGCCGTTCACGGGCGTTGCGCACCTCGGTTACCTGCCCGGCGAGCGCATCGTGGGCCTGTCGAAGCTGGCTCGCCTGGTGCAGTTCTATGCGCGGCGCCCGCAGGTGCAGGAACGGTTGACGAAAGAGGTCGCGGACTGGCTTCAGGACAACCTGGCGCCGCGAGGTGTTGGCGTCGTCATCGAGGCCGAGCACCAGTGCATGACGATCCGCGGCGTGGCCGCCGCGGGGAGCAGGACCACAACGTCGACGATGTACGGCACGCTGCGCGACAACAGCGCGAGCCGTGCCGAGTTCCTGGCGCTGACCCGCACGCGTCACTGACGCAAGGGAGGATCAGAGTGGCCGTCTTCTCCGTTCGACCGGCGATCGAGTTCCGCGGTCGCAAGTTCAAGGGGCTGCGCGGCTTCGCCGGGAAGCCGTTCCATCCGCCGCTGACGGACATCCCGGTTGGCGCCTACACGATTGCTCCGCTGCTCGACATCGCGTCCGTGGTCTGGCGGGGGAGCGACTGGGCGCAGGCCGTCTATCGCGGCGCTGGGTTCACGCTGCTCGTCGGCGCGGTCGTGTCGCTGGCAACGGCTCTGACCGGATACGTCGACTGGCGTACCACCGACCGTGGCACGCAGATCCGGCGGATGGCCAACGCGCACGCGTGGACGATGATCGTCATGAGCGTGCTCGTGGTTATCGACCTGTTGCTGCGGTTCCCCGGCGACCCGAGCCGCCACGCGTCGGGCGCGGAAGTAATCCTTGGCGTGCTGATCTTGGTGTTGGTGACTTTCGGCGGCACGATCGGCGGGTCGATGGTCTACGACTTCGGGTTCAACGTCGAGACGGCCACCGACCACGTCGTCTACCACCCCAGCACGACGGACGTCATCCACCCGCACGACGCCCCGCCGCCGTCGGGTGGCTGACCGCCGGTCGGTCCTCATCACCGGGGGCACGGGTGTGCTCGGCACGGCGGTCACTCGGCGGTTCGTCGCCGACGGGCATCGAGTCGCCGTCAGCTGGATCGACAGCGACGAGCGCGACCGCCTGCATGCCGACCTCGGCGATCGCGCGGAGACCGTGCTGCTCGTCGAAGCCGATGTCACCGACTCCGCCTCCGTTGGCGAACTCGTTACGGCGGTGAGCGAGCGCAACGGCCCGGTGGACGTGCTGGTGCACCTCGTCGGTGGTTGGGCAGGTGGCGAGAACGTGCACGAGCACACGACCGAGACGTGGGACCGGATGCATGCCATGAATCTCACGTCGGCTTTCTTGTGCTCCCGCGCGGTGCTCGGCCCGATGCGCGAACGCGGCTGGGGGCGGATCGTCTTCGTGTCCGCCCGCACCGCGAAGCGCGAACGCAAGGGTCAAGCGGCCTACGCCATCAGCAAGGCGGGCGTCGCGGTGCTCGCCGAGACCATCGCGGAGGAAAACGTCGGGCTGTCCGTCACGGCGAACTGCATCGCCCCCTCGGCGCTGGACACCCCGGCGAACCGAAAGTCGATGCCCAAAGCCGACCCAGCGAGATGGGTGCCGCCCGAGGACGCCGCTGCGGCCATCGCCTTTCTCGCGTCAGAGGAGGCGGGGCAGCTCCGCGGTGCCTGGCTGCCGGTCTTCGGCTCGGCGTAGCGGCAATGGCGCAGCCGCCGATCGCGGACTACGCGTTGCTCGGCGACACGCGGACCGCAGCGCTGGTCTCGGGCGAGGGATCTGTCGACTGGATGTGCGCGCCGCGGTTCGACTCGCCACCGGTGTTCGCGTCACTGGTCGACGCCGAGCACGGCGGAGCGTTCGCGATCTCGGTTGACGGCGCGACACGAACACGGCGGCGTTACCTCGACGCGTCGGCAGTCTTGGAGACCGTTTGGGCCACGCCCCACGGCGAGGTCACCGTCACCGATGCGATGGTGCCGAACGTCTTGGGCGACTTGCTGCCGCGGTCGCTTCTGATCCGCCGGGTCGTCGCCCGCGGAGACGCAACCATCCGCGTCCGCTTCGACCCACGGCATGGGCTGCCGGGAAGCGCGCCCCGTCGTTGGCGCTACCGCGGAGGCGAGCTGGTTTGCGACTGGGGTCCGCTCGCTGTGTCGTTCCAGTCCTGGCCGCGCACTGTGACCGCACCCGGCCGCGACGCATCGGTCGAGCTCGCGGACGGTGACCGCGCGACGTTCGCCGTCGGTATCGCGGATCGCGAGCCCGCGGTGCTCCTGACCGAAGCGGCGGCGACCGACCTGATCGAGCGCACCGAGACCCACTGGCGCGAGTGGGCAGGGCAGTGCAGCTACGACGGACCGTTCGCCGACGCGGTTCTCCGCTCGCTGATCACGCTTCGGCTGCTGACCTATGCGCCGACGGGCGCGCCGGTCGCCGCGCCCACCACGTCGCTGCCCGAAGAACTGGGCAGCGGGCGCAACTGGGACTACCGGTATTCGTGGCCGCGCGACGCGAGCATCGGGCTCGCGGCCTTCCTCGCCGCCGGGATGCCCGCCGAAGCGCACGCGTTCATGCACTGGCTGCGCCACGCCAGCCGACTGAGCCGCCCACGGCTCGACGTGCTTTACACGATCCACGGGCGGCGGCTGCGGCGCGAGCGAGAGGTGCCAGAGGTATCGGGTTACCGCGCCAGCCGGCCGGTCCGCACGGGCAACCTCGCGAGTGAGCAACACCAGCTCGACGTCTACGGCTGGGTCCTCGACGCGGCGTGGCTGCTGCACTCGGCGGGCGAGCGACTCGCACCCGCGACGTGGCGAGCGCTCGCAGCGTTCGCGGATTTCGTAGCCGCGAACTGGCATCGGCCCGATGCCGGCATCTGGGAGGTTCGTGGAAAGACGCGGCAGCACGTGCACTCCAAGCTCATGGCGTGGCTCGCGCTGGACCGCGCGATCCGGCTCGCCGCCGCGTTCCCAGTGCGGCAGTCGCGCGTCGCCCGCTGGACAGCGGCGTGCGGCCAGCTCGCGAACGAGCTGCTGCGCCGAGGCCTTGACGACGAGGGAGCGGCGTACGTCCGGGCGTACGGCGCCGCTGACCGCGATGCCGCGTTGCTCTTGCTGCCGGTGCTCGAGTTCGATCGCGACGACGAGAGAGTGCGCGCGACGATCGATGCCATCCGCGATCAGCTCGGCGCTGGTGGCCCGCTCGTGTATCGATATTCACCCGGTAGCGACGGGTTACCGGGGTCTGAGGGCGCTTTCCTGCCATGCTCGTTCTGGCTAGTGCAGGCCCTCGCGCGCACGGGTCGGGTCGCGACCGCGAAGCGCTTGTTTGCGTCGTTGCTCAACCGTGCCAACGATGTCGGGCTTTTCGCGGAAGAGCTGGACCCCCAGACCGGCACCCACCTTGGCAACTTCCCGCAGGCGTTGACCCACGCCGCCTTGATCCAGGCGGCGATGGCGCTGCACGCCGCTAGTGCGGCTGCAAAAAGACCCCCAGCAGCACCCCGTAGATCACGTGCGCGACGAGCGTCACCGCGGGCGTCGACCTTCCGTAGTTGAGAGCGAACAAGCCCGGCGGCTCAAGCATCGTGCGCGTGCTCAGTCCCGCGCGCTCCGAGCCCATTCGCGGGTTGACCGCTGGGAGCAAGGGGACGAGGAGGGTGAGCGCCGCCACCCCATGCATGGCGCCGAACAGCCCGCCGAGCCACCACGTCGCGCGTCCCAACGCCGCGAAGGCTCCGGCGTAGAGCAGCGCGAAGACCTGACCATTGGCGACGTGCATCACGACGCCGAGCGCGCGCCCGCGGTCGGGGTCCTCGACGAAGATGGTCCCGAGCAGCATTGGGATGTCGATGCGCGTCAGTCCGGCGAGCTGCGCACCGACGAGAACTGTGCTGAGCGCGACGGTCGCGCCGAAACCGAAGGTGGCCCACCCCGCCCAGTCCACGTTGCGAGCGTAGAGCGCCGCATCGCTGCGCGGCCGCTACGGTGGCGCGCATGTTGCCGGGTGAAGCGGCGCTGCTCGAAGAGCGGCGGCAGTTCCTGCAGACGATCGAGAGCCTCAGCGACGAGGAGTTCGAGCGCGGCACGACGCTGTGCGCGGAGTGGGCGCCGCGCGATGTGCTTGCCCATCTGCTGGGCGAGGAGGAGCGGAGCGTCGCCTACCTCACGAACCTGCTCCGTATCAGCGCCGCGAACGACAAGATCGTTGCCGAGTACCGCGCGAAGACGCGACAGGACCTCACGCAGCGCGCCCGCGCGTGGGCGTCTCGGGTGACGTGGAGCCACCACTTCTTCGCCGTCGGCCTGCTCGGCGACGTCGCGACGCACCATCAGGACGTATTGCGCGGCGTTGGACGGACGCGCGAGATCCCGGAGGCCTCGAAGAACGCGATCCTGCGCGAGGGCGTGATCCTCGGCGGGACGAAGCTGCTGCGCCACCACGTCGTGCCGACGGACGGCGGACGTGCGCTGGGGCGCGGTCGCGAGGTACGTGGCACGCGCGAAGCGCTCGGTCTGTGGCTGGCTGGTCGGCAGGGCCTGGAGCCGGAGCTCGAGGGTCTCTAGATCTCGCGCGGCTCCAGGTCGTGCACCGCGGGCCCCTGCAGCACGTGGCCGTCGACGTCGTAGCGCGAGCCGTGGCACGGGCAGTCCCACGACTTCTCGCCGTTGTTCCAGCCGACGAGGCATCCCATGTGTGTGCAGACCGCGGAGACCGCGTGCACCGTCCCGCCGTCGTCGCGGTAGACCGCGGTGTGCTGCACGCCGGCGAGCATGACCGCGGCCTCACCAGGCTCCAGGTCGGCAACGTCGCGGATCTTCGGCACGCTGAGCCGGTCGCCGACGAAGTGCTTCGCGACCTTGAGGTTCTCCTTGAGCAGCTTCTTGACTTGGTTGCCGACGTCGAGGCGGTTCGGGTCGTAGAACGCGAGCCACGGGTTGTCGACGCCGAGGATCGCGTCGCTGAGGAGCATCCCGGACAGCGTGCCGTTGGTCATGCCCCAGGCGCTGAAGCCCGTCGCCACCCAGAGGTGGTCGTTGCCCCGCCGTAGCTTGCCGATGAACGGCACGCGGTCGACGGACGAGTTGTCCTGTGTCGACCAGCGATAGTCGATCGACTCGACGCCGAACCGCTCCTTCGTCCACGCGGCGAGGTGCGCGTACTTCGCGTCGGTGTCTTCGTCCTCGCCGGTCTTGTACGGCGTGCCGCTGACGATGAGCAGCACCTGGCCGTCGCTGTACGGCGTGCTCCGTACCGAGTGGGTGCTGAACTCCTCGGACCCGGTGCTGATGAACATCCCCGGCGGCGCGTTTGCGGCGTCGATCGCGGCGGCCACGACGTGGTCGCGGTAGGGGGCGGTCTTCGCGAAGTAGAAGCCGCGGTCGAGGATCGGCATGTGCGTCGCGACGACGACGTCGCGCGCGCGGACCTCGCCCCGGTCGGTCTGGACAACGATCGGATCGCCCTCGTCGACGCCGGTCGCCCGCGTGCCCTCGATGACATAGCTGCCGTCACCCGGGATCGTCTGAGCCAAGGCGAGCAGATACCTCCGCGGGTGGAACTGCGCCTGGTTGTCGAAGCGCACCGCCCCAACTGTGCGATACGGCAGCGGCGGGTCCGCGACGAACGTCGCCGGCAGCCCGAGCCGCGCGGCGGTTGCGGCCTCGGACTCGAGCGTCGACCGCTCGTCGTCGACCTCGCTGTAGACGTAGTGCGGCAGCCGCGCAAAGTCGCAGTCGATCGAGTCGTCGGCGACGAACGCGGCGATCCGCTCGATCGCGGCTTGCTGCGACTCGCCGTAAACCTGTGCGCCGTCCTCGCCGAACGCCTTGACGAGGTAGTCGTAGATGAGGTTGTGCTGCGAAGTGACCTTGGCCGTCGTGTAGCCGGTCACGCCCTTGACGATCTGGTCCGCCTCGACGACGGCGACGGTCTTGCCCGCGCGCTTGAGCAGCACCGCGGTCGTCAGCCCGGCGATACCGCCGCCGAGCACGGCGACATCGACGGTGAGACCGTCGGGTAGCTCGCCGTAGGAGGTGTCCGGAGTCGAGTCGATCCAGTAGCTCTCGTGCGTTCCCTCAGCCATGCCTCAGGACGCTAGCCGAACCGCCGTCGTCACCGGCAGGCGCAGCATGTTTGGCCGGTGTGGGTCGTTAACGATCGACAGCACGTGCGGGATGCGTGACGAGGTGTAGGCCTGGTCCGTCGTCGCGACGACGAGGCGGATCCGGTGTCCGGTCGCGTAGCGGTGAACGAGGCCCGGCAGGTAGATGTGCAGCGGCTTGCCGAGGGCATCCACGCGCACAGGTGCGACGAGCCGCCACACCAGCGTTTGCGTGCCGTCGGGCGCCACGTCGTAGGCCTTGACGAAGACGGTCGGGCGGGTCGCCGGATCGGCGTCGCTCGACGCGGCGGCGACCAGCGAGAGGTCGAGTGTCGGGATGCCGACGACGTCCGCGGGCGCGGCGAGAGGTGTCGTCGTGAAGGCCGCGTACTGACCGGGCGGGTCGGCCGGCGGCAGGCCGGTGAGCGGCTCGCGCTCCTGTACGGCGGAGGTTTCGGAGTAGCTCGCTGGCAGGCCACCCGGCGGCGCGACGAACGTGGCGTCGCCGCCGCGCACCGCACGGGCGCTCGTCACGAGGTCGCCCGACCCGGAGAGGTACAGCGGCTGCGCTCTGCCAACCGGCCACGACGGCGCGCTCGCGTAGGCGGGCGTCGCCGAGCCGCGGTAGCTCACCCAGTCGCGGAAGTACTCGACCGCCGGCCCGGTTGAGACGCGCTTGCCCTTCAGATAGTGGTCGAACCAGTTCAGGACGAGGCGGCCCTCGTGGTTGGACTCCGGCTTCGACAGGTCGAACTCGCCCGGCGTGGTGTTCGCGTGGCTGTGCCCCCAGCTGTGCAGGACGAGCTTCGTCGGGACATGCCGCGCCGTCAGCTCGCGATACGTCGCGACGGCCTCGTTGATGTTGAACAGCGTGTCGCCCTGACCTTGCGCGAGGAACGTCGGGATGCGGATCCTGTCGATGTACGTCGCGACCGACGCACTGCGCAGCAGCGCGATCGTCTCGGCGTCGGGGTAGCCGCGCAGCGCCGTCGTGACGTTCGCCGGGCATACCCGCGGGTCGAAGCCCGGGCAGGTCGACGGCGGCTTCTCCGTCGAGTCGTAGTGCTGCGGCGGCTGGCTCATGCCGAGGGCGAAGAACGCCTCGGTCCACTCCGTCTTCGGTACGCCGGGATTGCTCGCGTCCGGTTGCGTCCCGAGGTAGCGGTTGTTGGGCGCGAGCGAGTAGGCGAGGTCGTGCCAGGTGATCATCGGGATGATCGTGTCGAGACGCGGGTCCACTGCGGCCGCAGCGAACTGCACCTCACCGCCGTAGGACCCGCCGACCATGCCGACGCGCGCGTCGAACGGGCGGCGCACACCGTCGTGCGCCACGCGGTCGCGCATGACGTAGTCGATTTGATGCCCGTTGTTGCGCTGCCCGCCGAGGAAGCTGATCAGGCCCGCCGCGGCGCGGCCGTCCCAGTCCAGCGAGTCGAGCTCGATGTTGCAGCTGCTGCCGCCGAAGCCGAGCCCGGAGTAAGACAGCACGACGTAGCCGCGCTGCGCGAAGGCCTTCGCGGCAGGAGCCTGGTCGTCCTTGCTGCCACCGAAGCCGTTCGTCGTCAGGATCGCGGGCGCGGGCGTGCGCGCGGTCGCGGTCGACGGCCGGTAGAGGTCGGCGGCGACCGTGCAGGTCGTCGTCTGCTCCGGGCCGACATGGACCTGGAGCGTCAGCGTCTCGGTCTTGACGGTGACGCCGCGAGCACTCGCGGCGCCGGCGGGGACGGCGATGAGGGCAGCGAGCGAGAGGCTGGTGAGCGCGCGAGAGGTCGGCACGACGGCTCCCTGCTGGGGGTCAGGTGGCGGACGTGTGCGTGATGTCGAAACCTGCCGACTACCTACCCGGTGACGTGGCCGGGATCACGCAACGCGACGTAGTTACGCTCCGTCCGTGGTCGGTGACAGCGCTGTCGACGCGCTGTACGCGGCGCCGGCGGAGGAGTTCGTCGCGCGTCGCGACGCACTGGCGAATGAGCTACGGCGGAGCGGTGACGGCGAGCGTGCGACCGCGGTACGCGCGCTGCGTCGGCCGACCGTCGCGGCGTGGGCCGTCAACCAGCTGGCGCGCTCGCATGGTGATGAGGTCGGCGCGCTGCTGGCGGCAGGCGACGAGTTGCGCGCCGTACAACGGCGAGCATTGAGCGGGCTCGGCGGCAGCGAGCTGCGCGCCGCGGCCGCCGCTCGGCACGAGGTCGTCGACGCGCTGACCGCACTCGCGCAGCGCGAGCTACGGGTCTCTGGCAAACCGTTGTCGCCTACGGTGCTCGACGCGGTGCGGGCGACGCTTTACGCGGCCTCGGCGGACGCGGCGCTGGGGGAGCAGCTACAGGCGGGCCGCCTGGAACGGGAGCTGCAGAGCAGCGGGTTCGGCGGGCTGGAGGGGCTGAGCCTCGTTGCGACCGCGACGCCAGCGCGCGGTCGCCCAGCAGCCAACGCGAGCACTACTCACGAAAAGCCGACGCCGGCGGCGAACGCGACGAAGACGGAGTCGAAGAAGCTGCAGCGGGCGCGCGAACGTCGCGACGCCGCGGCCGCGCGCGCCAGCGAGCTCAACGCCGAGGCGGATGCGATAGCGACCGAAGTCGAGACGTTGGAACGCCGCGTGACGGAGTCGGCTGCCGAAGCGCGGCAAGCACAAGAGCTCGCGGACGCCGCCCAAGAGGTCGCGGACGCCGCGGCGGCGGCTCTCGCGCGGGCGACGAAGCGACGGGCCCGGGCGGAGCACGACGCCGCGCGGGCCGCGGAGGCGCTGGCGCAACTCGACGCCGAGCTAGATGGGGTCAGCGACTGAGCAGCGCGTCCAGCCACGTGAACGCGGCGACCGGCGGGTCGTCCCCGCGCTCGACGTGTGCAAGTCCCGCGGGGTCGCGGACGACCTGGTAGCCGAGCGCGCGGCGGAAGTCTGGCGCGCCCAGCGTGACGTAGACCCCGATGCCGTCGCTGTTGTCGGGCAGCCGCATCTCCGTAAAGAACACCAGCCCGCGCGGCTCGTGCTCCGCCACGGTGTCTCGCAGCTCGGCGACGATCGCGGCCCCGCGCGCCGCGAGGTCGCCGCGCAAGCCCTCGACCCGGATCGCCACCTCGTCGGCGGCCGCGTCGCGCGGCAGGACGACGAGAGTGGGGAACACGCGTCCGACCTCGATGACCATGAGGTCGACCTCGCGCGCCCAGCGCAGGCAGAGCTGGTCGAACAGCGCAGCGACCGACGGACCGGTCGCGGGTTCCGGCACGCCGCGAGTCTGCCGCACCGGTAGGTTCTGCCGATGCCGCGCCCGCCGTACGCCCTGGACACCGGACGTGAGATCGACGCGCTTATCGAGTCGTTCATCACCGAGGAGCTGACCGAGAACCCGGCGCGGGCGAGCGCGCTCGGCGTCGAGGGTTACGACGACAAGCTGCCCGACCTCACCGCGGACGGGTTCGCGCGGCGTGATGCGCAGACCGACGACGCGCTCACGCGGTTCGGCGCGCTGCGCGACGAGGATCTCGACGCCGCCGAGCGGATCGACCGCGACCTGGTGCTCGCGATGCTGCGTGGTCGTCAGCTCATGCGGCCGTGGGCGGAGTGGCGGCGCAACCCGGACACCTACCTCGTCCCGCCGCTGTTCGGTGTGTTCGCGTTGTTCCTGCACCGGTTGCATCCCGGGGCGGAGCTGGCGGAGAGCGCAGCCGCGCGGCTGCGCGCCGTGCCGCCGCTGCTCGACGCTGGACGCGACAACCTCGACCCGGCACTCGTCGCGCCCGTCTTCGCAGAGCGCGCCCTCGGCCAGGCGCGCGCCGGCGCCGCCTACGCGCGCCGGCTCGTCCCGGCGGAGGCGGAGGACGAGGCGAGTCGTGCGCTGCTTTCCGAGGCCGGCGAGGTCGCGGCGGCCGCGTTTGACGACTTCGCGACGTTTCTGCAGGACCTGGCGAACCGGGCGAGCGGCGATTACGCGATCGGCGAGGAGCTGTACTCCGCGTTGCTCATGGAGCGCGAGGGGCTCTCCTACGGCGCGCGGGAGCTGCGCGAGCGCGGCGCCGCAGCGTTTGCGGATCTCGACGCCGACATGGCGCGGCGCGCACAGCCGATCGCCGGCTCCGACGACTGGCGCGCGCTCTTCGACGACCTCAACGCCGACCACCCGCCGTCGCCGGAGGCGATGCGCGACTCCTACGCCGAGTGGACCGAGCGCGCGCGCCAGTTCTGCCGCGACCGTGGTCTCGTCACGCTGCCACCCGGCGAGGAGTGCCTCGTCGACCCGTCACCGAACTTCCAGCGACCGATCCTCGCCGTCGCGTCCTACAACGCGCCCCCACCATTCGCGGCCGGGCTGACCGGGCACTTCTTCGTGCCGTTCCCGCCGGAGGGGACACCCGCCGCGGAAGTGCAGCAGCGACTGGCGACGAACTCGTACGCGGCGATCCCGACCATCTCGGTCCACGAGGCCTACCCCGGTCACCACTGGCACCTGGCGCACGCGCAGCGCAACCCGCGGCCCATCCGCAAGGTGCTCGCTACGTCTTACTTCAGCGAGGGCTGGGCGCTCTACGCCGAGGACATGTTCCGCGAGGAGGGGTTCTTCGCCGACCCGCGCCGCGAGATCTGCCAGGTGCACGCGCGCATCTTCCGGGCGGCGCGCATCGTCGTAGACACGAGCCTGCACATGGGCGAGATGGGCTTCGAGGAAGCCGTGGACTACATGGTCCACAACGCCGCGATGACCGAGCCGACGGCGCGCGCCGAGGTCGGCCGCTACTGCACGTGGCCGACGCAGGCGTCGTCCTACCTCACCGGCGCGTTGGAGATCGCGCGCATCCGCGGCGAGTGGTTCGCGCAAAAGCGCGGCTCACTACGCGAGTTCCACGACACGATCGCCGGCTCCGGCGCGATGCCGCTGGCACTGGCGGAGCGGGCGACCCTCCGTCCTTAGGGCAGCGGTGCTGAGTCCGCATCGATGTGCAGCCCGAACCCATAGACGGGACTAGGACAAGGTGATCCGCTGCTTGACGCGCACGGCACACGCCCGGTTGCGCTGACGTCGGAGGATCCTTGCCCGATGATCGTGAAGAACCCGGTTGCCGTTCCGTCGGCGCGCTGGGTTGCGCTGTCGCGACGCAGCACGGCCGGGTCACTTTGCACGGGCTCCGACCAGATGAGGCCCTGACCGCTCAGATAGACCTCGAGATGTTCGCCGACGATCATGCTGATCCGCAGGCCGTTGTCTTCGCGCGCAGCGCGGACGACCCCGCCCTGGTTCTGGACGAGCCCGAAGTAGCCGTAAAGGTCCACGACGACGTCTACCGCCGCGGCGAGCGACTCGATCGTCAGCTGGCCGTCGCTGCTCAGGCGCGCGAACAGCAGGTTCGAGACGCTTGCCTCTGGACGTGCATTCACGAATGGCGCGATTGGGGTCGTCGGCGGCGGCGGCAGGCTCACGCGGGTAACACCGGACGCGTTCGTCGTCGTCACGTTCAGGACGACCGAGCGAACGCCGGCTCTCGGCAAGTACGAGCCCTCGAGCTTGAACGTCCACGGCGAGCCTGCGACGAGACGGCGCGCGCCCGGCGCGGGCCGATGCCCTTCCGCGTGTCGATGATGCGTTGCGGAATCGTGTCGACGAAGCCTCGGTCTCCGGTGTAGTTGGCGTCTATTGCGGGCCCCGCGAAAACTCCGACCAGGTCCGCGATCACGTGCACCAGTCCAGCGGCGTTATAGATGCGAATGGCGCCGTCTGCGCCGACCCGGGTCAGCACAAGGTTCGCAATCGTCTGATCCGGCGCGATGTTGACGTTGGATGTGCCAGTACTTGTGACGTCGCCTCGCGACACAGAGAGATTGGTCGGCGCGGATGCCGATGTCGCGGTCACGTGCAAAGCAATGGCCACCGCGTCGGACCCAGGAGACACGCTCGGGAGGGATACGACGATTGACTCTCGGGGACCCAACCGCCCTCGTCGGCCACCGGTGCCGTCGCGCGTGTCGACCACCCGACCCTGCAGAGACTGGAATCCCGCACCAGCCGCGTCTCGGTAATAGCCGCTGACATCAACGAGCACATGGGTGTTGCCCGCCGCGTTGTAGACCGTGACGTCACCGGCCTCCGATGGACGGACGGTGACCGCGTTGGCAGCGGTCGTGTGTGCGCTGGCGTTGACCGAGGACGTCTCCGGGCGAGCCGTTCCGCTCGGGAAAACCACGAGATGCGTCGTTCTGGTAGGCGCAACGACCGTGACGTTGAGGACGACGCGGCTAGCAGTGGCCGGGACGCCGGACTCGGGCGTCCCGGCAACGCGGACCGTCAGCAGTCCGCCCGGTCCAACAGGAGCCTGCGGCGCCCCGCGGCCGACCCGTGTGTCGACGAGGCGCCGGGCGTCCACCGGGGTGAATCCCTGCGGACAATTCTCGTGGGCGAAAAAGCAACCGCTGTCACTGGGCATCGTCGTCGGCGCTGCGGATGGAGACGCCGAAGCGGAGGCGGTCGCCGACGGCGTTTGTGCCACCGCTGCACTGGCTGGCATCAGCACGGCCGCCGCGACACCCACAGCGGTGGCTCCACGTAGCAGGGTCAAAGCTCGCTCCATCCGCTCATTCCTCGACCGTTAGGACGCGGCGTCGCGCCGTCAGTCGCTATGACCGCCGGAACGGCAGCTTGCGCAGCCCGACGGCGGCGCCCTTGACGAAGTCGGCAAAGCCGGTCGGCGTCAGCGTTTCGAGCGCGGTGCCGACCATGGCGTCGACGCCGACGAGGTAGCGGGGGAGCGGCACCGGGTTGGCCAGC
>JBHELW010000110.1:0-14235 GCA_046262915.1 Mycobacteriales bacterium
CTGGCACGCGCGCACGATGGCCGGGTCGACGTCCATCAACCGATTGGACCCCCTCGGTGCCATCGGGTTACATCGCATAGGACAGCGCGACGTACCGGTCGGCGCGCCCAGTCTGCCGGAAGAGCAGGTGCGCATGCCCACGACACCGCTGGGCGGCGGCCGCCGCATCTCCGCGCGGGTCGGCGCGATCGCCGAGTCGGCCACGCTCGCCGTAGACAGCAAGGCGAAGGCACTCCGGGCGGCCGGCGAGGACGTGATCGTCTTCGGCGCCGGCGAGCCGGACTTCCCGACGCCGCCGCACATCGTCGCCGCGGCCGCGACGGCGAGCGCCGACCCGCGAATGCATCACTACACGCCGGCCGCAGGGCTGCCCGAGCTGCGCGCCGCCATCGCCGCGAAGACGCAGCGCGACTCGGGCTACGTCGTGACGCCGGAGCAGGTGCTCGTCACAAACGGCGGGAAGCACGCGCTCTACGAGGCCTTCGCGACGCTGCTCGACCCCGGCGACGAGGTCCTGGTCCCGGCGCCGTACTGGACCTCCTACCCCGAGGCCATCGCCCTCGCGGGCGGCGTGCCGGTCGCAGTCCCGACCGACGAGTCAAGCGGCTACCGCGCGTCGGTCGCGCAGCTCGAGGCGGCGCGGACCCCGCGCACGCGGCTCCTGCTCTTCGTTTCGCCGTCGAACCCGACGGGCGCGGTCTACCCACCGGCCGAGGTCACCGCGTTGGGGCGCTGGGCCGCCGACAACGACCTGTGGGTGCTCACCGACGAGATCTACGAGCACCTCGTCTACGGCGATGCCGAGTTCTCGTCCATGCCGGTGCGCGTGCCGGAGATCGCGGACCGGTGCGTCGTCGTCAACGGCGTCGCAAAGACCTACGCGATGACCGGGTGGCGCGTGGGGTGGCTGATCGGACCACCCGACGTCGTCGCGGCCGCGAGCAACCTGCAGTCGCACGCGACGAGCAACGTCAGCAACGTCGCACAGGCCGCCGCGCTCGCCGCGGTCACCGGCGACCTGTCCGCCGCCGCGGAGATGCGCGTCGCGTTCGACCGGCGCCGGCAGACGATGTTCCGCATGCTCGACGAGATCCCCGGCGTGGCCTGTCCCGAGCCGCTCGGCGCGTTCTACTGCTTCCCGTCGGTCAAGGGCGTCCTCGGCCGCGACATCCACGGTCGCGTGCCGTCGTCGTCGGCGGAGCTCGCCGAGCTCCTCCTCGACGAGGCGCAGGTCGCCGTCGTCCCGGGCGAGGCTTTCGGCGCGCCCGGGTACGCGCGGCTGTCGTACGCGCTAGGCGACGATGACCTCGTCGAGGGCGTGGGCCGGATCGCCAAGCTCCTGGCTGACGCCCACTAGCTGAGCTGAACGACGGCGCGCGCGCCGGTGAGCACTTCGCCGTCGCCCGCCGCTGCGGACAGCACGACGACGACGCGCTTGTCCTCGAGCTTCTCCTCGACGCGACCGGAAACGGTGAGCGTCGCGCCGCGGTCGTCGTCCGGGACGACGACCGGCCTCGAGAACCGGACCTTGTAGCTGACGACGGCCCCCGGATCGCCGGCCCAGTCGGTGACGACGCGCGCGGCGCTGGCCATCGTGAACATGCCGTGCGCGATCACGTCCGGCAGCCCCACGGCCTTGGCGATCCGCTCGTTCCAGTGGATGAAGTTGAAGTCTCCCGACGCACCGCAGTACATGACGAGGTTGACGCGCTGGACGGTGAACTCCTGCGCCGGGATCTCGGTGCCGACGTCGACCTCGTCGTAGCTGACAGCCGCGCTCACGTCGCCTGCGCTTCCGTCGGAGCGGTCCCCCGCGAGACGAGCGTGTTCACGGCCCGGCACACCGGCTCGCCGTCGACCGTCGCGATATCCGCGGTCCAGGTGAGCAGCTCGTTACGCCCCGCAACCCGGATGTCGTCGATACGCGGCGTGCCGACAAGGACGTCGCCCGCATGGATCGGGCGGTGGTGTTCGAAGCTCTGCTCGCCATGCACAACTCGTGAGTAGTCGAGCCCGAGGCCGGGGGCGAGCACGACGCTGCCGCCCATCCGGAAGCTGACAACGATGGCGAACGTCGGTGGCGCGATGACGTCGGGATGTCCGAGTGCTCGCGCCGCATCCGCGTCGAGATAGGCGGGGGACGCATCGCCGATCGCCGTCGCGAACTCGCGGATCTTCTCGCGGCTGACCTCGTACGGCGAGCTCGGTTCGAACGTGCGGCCGATGAGCTCGCGGTTGAGCGCCATCACATGCCGCCGAACTGGCCGCCGGTCACCGGGATGGTCACGCCCGAGATGAAGTCCGCGTCCGGCGAGACGAGGAAGGCGTGCACGTTCGCGATGTCCTCCGGCTGCCCGGCGCGGCCGAGCGCGATCATCGCGATCGCGAGGTTGCGCAGTTGGTCCGGCACACCGAGGTCCGACCCCTCGGTCTTGGGCGCCGTAAGACGCGTCTCGACGAATCCCGGCGCGACGGCGTTGACGTTGATGCCGAAGGGGCCGAGCTCGCGCGCCAACGTCTTCGTCGTTGCGATGATCGCGCCCTTGGCTGCGGTGTAGTTGTACTGCCCGGGATTTCCCGTCAGCGCCGCCACCGAGGACGTGAAGGTGATCTTGCGGTTGTAGGCGACCTTGCCACCGTCTTTGAGCTCGGCCTTCGCGACCTCGCGGAGGTAGGGCATCGCCGCGAGCGTCGTGTGGAACGCGGTGCGCAGGTTGACGTCGAGAACGAGGTCGAACAGCTGGTCGTCCATGTTGTGGAACGTCTTGTCGCGCGTGATCCCCGCGTTGTTGACGACGATGTCCAGCTTGCCGAAGGTGTTGACGGTGGCCTCGACCATCTCCTTGGCGGCCGCCAGCTCAACGGTGTTGGCGAGCGATACCGAGACCTCGCCGCCCGCCTCTTTGATCAGGTCAGCGGTCTCATGTGCCGGCTCCGAGTCGACGTCGTTGACGAGCACCTTGGCGCCGTCAGCCGCGAGACGGACCGCCGTCGCGCGACCGATGCCGCGGCCCGCGCCCGTGACGATCGCGACGCGGTCGTCCAGTCGACCCACGTCAGCGAGTTTCGCGGTGCGGCTGGTGCGTCCGACAGTTCGGGCAGAACTTCTTCAGCTCGAGCCGGTCGGGGTCGTTGCGGCGGTTCTTCTTGGTGATGTAGTTGCGGTGCTTGCACTCCGTGCACGCAAGGGTGATCTTCGGTCGGACGTCGGTGGTCGCCACTGCCAGCCTTCTCTCAGAGTCGCGATGAGTCTACGAACGCTAAACACAGCAGTAGCGGTGGCCGGATTTGAACCGGCGACACAGCGATTATGAGCCGCTTGCTCTGCCAGGCTGAGCTACACCGCCGCGCCCGTCGTAACGACGGGATGGAGCCCCCTTACGGAATCGAACCGTAGACCTTCTCCTTACCATGGAGACGCTCTGCCGACTGAGCTAAGGGGGCGGAGCCACGGCAGGGTAACGGATTACCCGACCGCCTTTGCCGCACATTCGGGCACCGTCGCTTCCCGTTCGGTGGGAGGTGTTGGGTTCGAACCAACGTAGGCTGAGCCGGCGGTTTTACAGACCGCTCCCTTTGGCCACTCGGGCAACCTCCCGTGCTGCCGGTCGCCCGGCACGCCGGGAGAGGATAGCCAACGCGGCGAGCGCGGCCCACCGACGTTACGAGGAGATCCGGCATGGCGGACGCGTCGTTCGACATCGTCAGCAAGGTCGACCGGCAGGAGGTCGACAACGCGCTGAACCAGGCCGCGAAGGAGATCCAGACGCGCTTCGACTTCAAAAACGTGGGCGCCTCGATCGCCTGGTCGGGCGAGAAGGTCGAGATCAAGGCGAACTCCGAGGACCGCGTGAAGGCAGCGCTCGACGTGTTCAAAGAGAAGCTCGTCAAGCGCTCGGTGTCACTGAAGGCACTGCAGCATGGAGAGCCGCAACCGGCGGGTGGCAACAACTACAAGCTGACCTGCGAGATCACCCAGGGCATCGCCGACGAAGTGGCGAAGGCGCTCGTGAAGAAGATCAAGAGCGAGGGGCCGAAGGGCGTACAGGCCGCGATCCAGGGAGACCAGCTGCGTGTCTCCGGCAAGAAGCGCGACGACCTGCAGGCAGTCATCGCGCTGCTCAGGGACGCGTCCGACGTAAACATCCCGCTGCAGTTCGTGAACTACCGCTGACGACTACGCCGGCGCGCTGACCAGGCCGATCAGCACACCTGCGATCTCGTCGAAGGACGTCGCCTTGTCCCGGAACGCGTCCGCACCGCGCGCAAGCGCCTCGCGTCCCACCATCGGGTCGTTCGACAGCACCATGATCTTGCTCTCGGGCGACGACGACCGCAGCCGACCGAGCGCGTCGATGCCGGTCAACCGCGGCATCTGGTGGTCGAGCAGCACGACGTCGGGACGCACCCGGGCGACGACGTCGATCGCCTCGAGACCGTCGGCGGCTTCGCCGACTACGCGGAACCGGTCGTCGTACTCGAGCAGCGTGCGCAAGAGCTCACGCATCTCCTCGCGGTCGTCGACGACCACGATGCTGTGCCGCACGGTGGCCGCCATCGACTCAGCGTAGGACGGGGCCACCCGCCATCTCCTCGAGCCGCCGCACGCGGTCGGCCATCGGCGGGTGCGTCGAGAACAGGCGCGCAACTCCCGCGCCGCGGAACGGGTTGGCAATCATCAGCGAACTTGTCGCCATCAGGCTTTCGGTCTGCGGTAGCGGCATCGCGTTGGTCCCCGCCTCGAGCTTCCGCAGCGCACTGGCAAGGGCGAGCGGGTCACCGGTGACCTGGGCACCCGAGGCGTCGGCCTGGTACTCGCGCGCCCGGGAGATCGCCATTTGCACGAGCCCCGCCGCGAGCGGGCCGAGGATGATGAGCAGCAGACCGCCAAGCGGGTTGCTGCCTTCGCGGTCGTCGCTGCGGCCGCCGCCGAAGAACGACGCGAAGAACGCCATGCGGGACAGGAACATGATGACGGTCGCGAGGGCGCCCGCGACCGATGAGATCAGGATGTCGCGGTTCGCGACGTGAGAGATCTCGTGGCCGAGGACACCGCGCAGCTCGCGCTGGTCGAGCATCTGCATGATGCCCTGGGTGACGCATACCGCCGCGTTGCGTGGGTTGCGACCAGTGGCGAACGCGTTCGGCTGACTCGCCGGCGATACGTAGAGGCGCGGCATCGGCATCCGGTTGGCACCCGCGAGCTCGGCGACCATCGCGTAAAGCTGTGGCGCCTCGGCTTCGCTCACCGGCACGGCGCCCATCGAGCGCAACGCGATCTTGTCGCTGAAGAAGTAGGCAATTCCGTTTACGGCGAGAGCCAGCACGAAGGCCAGCTGCAGGCCACCGCCGCCGCCCAGCGCCTGGCCCGCGAAGAGGATCAGTGCCGAGAGGACGCCGAGGAGCAGCGCGGTCTTCAGACCGTTGTTGTACTTGTTGTGCACCGCAGTCCCTCCGTCGACGCCCGGCCACTCGCCGAGCGCCTACCCCGTGAACGCGCCCGCGGCCGCCGCCGTTCCCGCCGCTAGCGCGCGGCGAGGACGCTCGCCGGGGTGAAGTAGAACACGAGCGAGGGGTAGAAGCTGATCGCGACCGTCGCTATCGCCGTGAGCCCGATCGCGAACCCGACGGCGGGTTGCAGCCGGAGCGGCTCGAGCGGTGCCTCCCCCGCCTCACCGACGCCGGCAAAGAGGCCGAACGCGACGCGCAAGTAGTAGTAGGCGGCGATGACGGTGTTGACGGCCATCACGGCACCCAGCCAGACCATCCGGCCATCAATCGTCGCGCGGAAGACCTGGATCTTGGCCCACATGCCGGCGATGCCCGGCGGGACGCCGGCAAGGCAGAGCAGGAAGAACGCCAGGAGGACAGCGACGACAGGTGAGGACCGGACCAGCCCGCGGTAGTCGGCGATGTTGTTGCGCGGCGTGCGCCGCGCGACCGCGATGACGCACGCGAACACGCCGAGGTTCATGACGGCGTAGATCGCGATGTAGGCGAGGGTCGCGCCGAACGCGGCGTCGAGCGCCGGGCCGCGGGTCGCGGCCGCGACGCCGAGCGGAACGAGCATGTAGCCCGCCTGCGCTACTGAGGAATACGCCAGCAGGCGAACCATGTGCCGCTGCTGCAGCGCGACGAGGTTGCCGACGGTCATCGTCAGCGCGGCCAAGATGGCCAGCATCGGGCCCCACACGTCGCCGTAGGGCCGGAAGCCGATGAAGCAGACGGCCATCAAGCCGGTGAAGCCGGCGGCCTTCGAGGCGACCGACAGGAACGCGGCGACCGGCACGGGCGCGCCCTGGTAGGTGTCCGGCGCCCAGAAGTGGAACGGCACAGCGGAGACCTTGAACGCGAAGCCGACGATGACGAGGGCGACCGCGGCGCCGGCGAGCGGGGTGCGCACGAACTCGGGCGCGGCCAGATGCTGGGCGATGACGGAGAGCTGCACCGAGCCAGTCAGCCCGTAGACCAGGCTCATGCCGAACAGCATCACCGCCGTTGCCAGGACGCCGATGAGGAAGAACTTCAGCGCCGACTCGGACGAGCGGGTGTCGGTCTTGCGGAACCCGGCGATGATGAACCCGGGAACCGAGACGATCTCCAGCGAGATGAACAGCATGATGAGATCGCGGCTCGACGCGATCGCCAGCATGCCGAAGAACGAGCAGAGCAATAGGAAGTAGTACTCCCCCTGGTAGTAGCGCGGGTCGTCGAAGTAGTCGAGCGACAGCAGCAGCACGACCACCCCAGCGCCCAGGAAGACGACCTTGAAGATGAGCGCAAACTGGTCGACGACGAACGAACACCCGCCGCCGGAGTCCGCCGGCAGGCAGAACGTCGCGCGCCCGTCGCCGCCGGTCAGCGTGAGCGTCGCGACGAGGGCACCGAGCATCCCCAGCAGCGAGATCGGCATCGCGAGCCACTTCCGGCGTACCGGCAGGAAGAGGTCGGCCAGCAGGACGACGACGGCGGCACCAGCGAGCACGAGCTCCGGCAGGATCGCGTGGTAGTCGATCCGCTGCAGGACGCTCTGCCCCGCAACGAGGTGCGCAGGAGTCATCAGAAGACGGCCAGCAGCGAGTTGACCGCGGCATCGGTCATGCCGAACACGAACCGCGGGTAGACGCCGAACGCGAGGATGAGCACCAGCAGCGGAGCCCACGCGCCCAGCTCTACGCCGACGACGTCACTGAACCGCTCGGTGCGCCATCGCTCGGGGACCACCCCGAGGTTGACGCGCTGCAGCAGCCACAGGAAGTAGCCCGCGGTGAGGATCGTGCCGACCGCGCCACCCGCCATAAGCACGCGGAACAGGGCGACGTTGAGGCCCGGTGCCGGGTTGTAGGCCGCCAGGAGCGCGAACACCTCGCCCCAGAACCCGGCGAGCCCCGGCAGCCCGAGTGACGCGATCGCGACGAATGTCAGCAGCGACGCCATGTAGGGCATCTTGGCGAGCATGCCGCCGCCGATCTCCTCGATCTCGCCGGTGTGGTAGCGCTCCTTCACCGACCCGACGATGAAGAACAGCATCCCGGTGATGAGGCCGTGCGCGACCATCCCAAAGACCGCGGCGTTGATGCCGGTGGGGGTGAGCGTCGCGATGCCGAGCATGACGAAACCCATATGGCCAACGGAGGAGAACGCGATCAGCCGTTTGATCTCGCGCTGCGCCAAGCAACAGAGCGCGCCGTAGATGATCGCAATGACTGCGAGGATCCCAATCCACGGCGCGTAGGCCAGCGCGGCCTTCGGCAGGATCGGCAGGGCGATGCGTACGAAGCCGTACGTGCCCATCTTCAGCATGATCCCGGCCAGCAGGACCGACCCGATCGTCGGTGCCTCGGTGTGCGCGTCGGGCAGCCAGGTGTGGAAAGGCCACATGGGCACCTTGATCGCGAACCCGAGGAAGAGCCCAAGGAACGCGAGGTACTCGAAGCCACGACTGAACGCGCCAGCGCGGCCGGCGCGCGTCAGCGCCACGATGTCGAAGGTGTGCGGGTCCGCCTTGAAGTAGAGCGCGAGGAAGGCCAGCAGCATGAACGCCGAGCCGAAGAGCGTGTAAAGGAAGAACTTGACGCTGGCGTAGTCGCGCCGTGGACCGCCCCAGATGGCGATCATGAAATACATCGGGACTAGGACGAGCTCCCAGAAGACAAAGAACAAGATGAGGTCGAGGGAGATGAAGGTGCCCATCATCCCGACCTCGAGCAGCAGCATCAGCGACAGCAGCGCCTTGGGCTTGCCGGGCGCGGGGATCACCTTCACGCAGTAGATCGCGCACAGGAATGTCAGCAGCCCGGTCAGCACGACCAACGGCAGCGCGACTCCGTCGATGCCGAGGTGGTAGCGCGCGTTGATGCCGGTTATCCACGAGACGTTGACGTCGTACTGGTAGTGCGCTCGCTCGCTGGCGGGGGCAGACGTCGACGAGAAGTCGAAGCCGATGAGGATGCCGACGGTCACGACGAACGTGGCGAAGGAGAATGCGAGCGCGAGACCCTTCGCCGTCTGCTCCTCCGCCGCCGGCCAGATCGCGATCACGACGGCGCCGATCAGCGGCACGAGCACTGACAGGGTCAGCGCCCAGTCGTGCCACAGGTTCATCGTCGAGTCCTCTCGGGGTTCACTGCGCCGACACGATTACGGCGAAGGCCACCACCCCGACGAACATGGCGGTGGCGTAGGCCTGAACATTGCCGTTCTGCAGCAGGCGGAGGCCGCGGCCGACCAGTCGCATGCCCTGCCCGGATCCGTTGACCATCCCGTCGATCACGGTCTGGTCGACGCCGTTGTACGTCGCGTGCGCCAGGGCGACGCCACCCTTCGCCCCGTAGTTGGGCGGGGCATCGAACACGTTCTGGTTGAGCCAGTACGCCGTCCGCGAAACGCGGTCCCGAATCGGCCAGATGATGCCGCGCATATAGATGTCGTCGAGGTAGAACTTGTTGACCAGCAACGTGGTGAACGCGCCCATGTTGAGGACCGGGTCGCGAGCGGGCTGGCCCGCTGCGTACACACGGAACCCGACGCCCAGTCCGATGACCACAAGGGCGATGGAGAGCAGCGCGAGCCCGGCGTTGATCTCCGGCGCGTGCAGCACCGCGCCAGGGAAGGCGACGACGCGGCCGAAGTAGCTGCCCTTGCCGAACAGCGGGGAGTTCCACAGACCGGCGAGGGCTGCCGGCACGCCGAGTACGAGCAGCGGCACGGTCATCGCGTTCGGCGACTCGTGCGGGTGCGCGGTGCCGCGGTAGCTGCCGCGGAAGGTCAGGCAGTACATGCGCATCGTGTAGAAGGCCGTGAGCAGCGCGGTCGTGACCGCCGCTAGGAACACGAGCTTGCCGACGAGTGGCGACGTGAGGACATGCTCGTGGCCGCCGCCGAACCCGGCGTGGAAGGCATCAACGATGATCTCGTCCTTGGACCAGAACGCCGCGAGCGGCGGCAGCCCGGCGAGCGCCAGCGAACCGAGCAGGTAGGTCGCATGGGTGCGCGGTAGCGCACGCCGCAGGCCGCCCATCTCGCTCATGTTGTTGGTGCCGACCGCATGGATGACCGACCCGGCGCCCAGGAAGAGCAGCGCCTTGAAGGCGGCATGCGTGAACAGGTGGAAGAACCCGGCGGTGTAGCCGCCGACCGCGAGCCCGCCGGTCATGTAGGCGAGCTGGCTCACGGTGGAGTAGGCGAGCACCCGCTTGATGTCGTCCTGCACGAGCGCGATCAGTGCGGCACCGAGCATGGTGATCGCGGCGAGCACGCCGATCTCGTTCAGCGCCGGACCGGACCGCTCGAAGACGGGGTAGAGCCGCGCGACGAGGTAGATGCCCGACGCGACCATCGTCGCGGCGTGGATCAGCGCGGAGACCGGCGTGGGGCCGGCCATGGCGTCGGGCAGCCACACATGCAGCGGGAACTGCGCGCTCTTGCCGACCGCGCCGAGGAACACGAGCATCGTGCCCGCGACGAGGACACCGTGGCTGAGGTGCCCAGCTTCCGCCCGTTCGATGATTGTCGTGAACTCGAAGGACCGGGCGCCCCAGAAGAGGATGAAGATCCCGATCATCATGCCGACGTCGCCGATGCGCGTCGTGAGGAACGCCTTGATCGCGGCGCTGGAGTTGGGCGTCTCTTCCCAGTAGTGGCCGATCAGGAAGTACGAGCAGACACCCATGATCTCCCAGCCGACGAGCAGCAGGAGCAGGTTGTCGGCAATGGTGACGATCAGCATGCCGGTCGTGAAGAGCGACAGCATCGCGAAGAAGAAGGTGTAGCGCCGGTCGCCGTGCATGTACGCCGTGGAATAGATCTGCACGAGCAGCGAGACGACGCACACGACGACGAACATCACCGCGGCGAGGCCGTCGATCTTCATGCCGAGCGTGAACCGGCCGTCGCCGAAACCGGTGAGCAGCCACTTCTTCTCGGTGATCGAGCCCGGGTCCGAGATCGCGTGGGCCAGCACGCCGAGCGCGACGACCGTCGATGCCGCGATCGCCCCGATACCGACCGGTGCGCCCTGTCCCGGAAGCCGCTTGCCGACGAACAGGATGACGAAGAACGCAATCATCGGCAGCGTGGGAATGAGCCACGCGTAGTTCGCCATCAGGACCGCACCACTGGCTGGTTCAGCGGCTCCGGTGTCGTGACCGTCCGCGGCCGCGCCCCGACGTCGCTCAGCTCGCGCAGGTCGTCGATCTCGACGGTCTCGCGGTTACGGAAGATGAGCAGAACGATGGCCAGTCCGACGCCGACCTCAGCAGCAGCAACCGTGATGACGAACAGCGCGAAGATCTGGCCGGCCGCGATCGTGTCGTGCAGCCAGGCGTTGAACGCGACGAGGTTGACGTTGACGGCGTTGAGCATCAGCTCGATCGACATGAGCACGAGCACCGCGTTACGCCGGGCCAGCACGCCGTAGATCCCGATGACGAAGAGCAGCGCGGCTAGCACGAGCGGATAGACGAGGTGCATCAGCGCCTCGTCTCGTCGTGGCGCGACAGGACGATCGAGCCGATGAGCGCGGCGAGCAGCAGGACCGAGACGACCTCGAATGGCAGCACCCAGTTGCGGAAGAGCGCCTCGCCGGTGTCGGCGGCACCGGCGCGCGCTCCGTGCGACAGGTCGATGTAGTGGTGCCGGAAAGCGTCAACGACCAGCGTGACGAGCGTCGCACCCGTGGCGAGCGCGACGACCGCCGCGGCCGCCCGGTTCTCGGAGTTGAGCCGTGGGTCACCGCCGATCGGCGCGCGGGTGAGCATGATCCCGAACAGGAGCAGGACGATCACCGCGCCGACGTAGATGAGCACTTGCACCCACGCGACGAACTCTGCGGTCAGCATCAGGTAGGCGCCGGCGACCGACGCCAGCGTCACGACCAACCACAGCGCGGCGTGCACGACGTTGCGGGTCGTGACGACGAGCAACGCACTACCGACCGCAACGATCCCGAGCAGCACGAAGATCGCCTCGGGCGCGCGCACGGAGCGGTACGACGGTGCGGCCGCAGCGAGCGGCGCCAGCGCGTGGAGGATGGCCGTCATACCAGGCCCTTTCGCGCCTTCTTGACCCAGGCCGACTTCGCCTTCGCGCGGGCGACGCGGTCCGGGAGTCCGGCCGCGATCGCGGCGTCGTAGGTCTGCTGGTCGACCTGCACCTCGCCGATGTCGTGCTCGGCGTCCGCGACGGCCGCCGCCGCCTCAGACGCCGGTTGCCGCGTGGCAACGTCTGGCTCCGCCGCCGCGGCCGGCCCGCCCTGTTCATGCGCGGGCGCGGCTGGCGCGATTGCGACGCCAGGCGCTCCGCCAGCCGCTGGTACGGCCGCCGCGGGGTTGGGGCCCCGCGTTGCGGAGGAGGATGGCGTTGGGGCCCCATCCGGGACCAATGAAACAGCCTCGTAAACCTTGGGTTCAGCCTTGGCGGCGGCCTCCAACTCCTTTGGTGCCTCGCCGTCGGGGTCGGTCGCCGGGGGCGCGGGCACTGTGTACATCCACTCGCGCAGCCGGTCCATCTCATGGGTGAGCTCGCGGATGTCGTGCTCGGAGTACTCGAACTCCGGCGACCAGAACAGCGCGTCGAACGGGCAGACCTCGATGCAGATCCCGCAGTACATGCACAGCGCGAAGTCGATCGCGAAGCGGTCGAGGATGTTGCGCGTGCGTGCGCGCGCGCCAGGTGTCTTTGGCGGCACGGTCTCCTTGTGCGAGTCGATGTAGATGCACCAGTCGGGGCACTCGCGGCTGCACAGCATGCAGACCGTGCAGTTCTCCTCCATCAGCGCGATGACCCCACGGGTACGCGGCGGCAGCGCGGGCTTGACGTCCGGATACTGCTTGGTCACGGAGCGGTGCATCATCGTCTTGAGCGTGACCGCGAGGCCCTTCGCGAGCCCGACACCCGGCGCGGCCACCGCTACCACACCACCTTGATGACACCGGTGAAGGCCACCTGGGCGAGCCCGAGGGGAATGAGGGCCTTCCAGCAGAGCTTCTGCAGCTGGTCCTCGCGCAACCGCGGGTAGGTCGCGCGCAGCCAGATCACGACGAACGAGACGCCGAGGATCTTGCCGAGGGTCCAGAACAGGGGTGGGAGCACCGGCCCGCGCCACCCGCCGAGGAAGAGCACCGCGATCAGCGCCCCCAGCACGACGATGCCGGCGTACTCGGCGAGCAGGAAGAACGCGAACCGCAGGCCGGTGTACTCCGTCATGTGGCCGAAGATGATCTCGGAGTCGGCGACCGGCATGTCGAACGGCGGCCGGTTCAGCTCGGCGAGCCCCGCGCTGAAGAAAAGGAACAGCGCGATTGCCTGCGCCGGAACCCACCACCAGTGCCACGCCTGGACGATGCCGGTGAGCGAGAGGGTGCCGGCCATCATCGCGATCGACGCCGCGGCCAGGACCAGCGGCAGCTCGTAGGCGATGAGCTGGGCCGCGCCGCGGATGCCCCCGAGCAGTGAGAACTTGTTGGCGCTCGACCACGCCGCCATCAGCATGCCTATGACGCCGACGCTGGTGACCGCGAGCGCATAGAACAGCCCGATGTCGAGCCGCTCCGCGACGATGCCCGGCGACCACGGGATGACCACAAGGACGAACAGCGGCGGCAGCAGCGAGACTGCGGGCGCGAGCTTGAACACCCAGGGGTCCGCGTTGGTCGGGACGACGTCTTCTTTCTGCACGAACTTGACGCCGTCAGCGACCAGCTGCGCCCACCCGTGGAAGGCGCCGGCGTACATCGGCCCGAGCCGCGCCTGCATGTGCGCCATCGCCTTGTGCTCCATCTGGCCAACGACCAGCGGCACCGTGAGGAAGACGAGTAGGCACGCGACGACCTTCAGGCCGAGCACAAAGCCGTAGCTATGGACGAGGTCGTAGAGGAAGTCGGTCATCCCTCGTGACCGCCCTCCCCCGGCTCCTTCGCGCCCGGCCACGGCTTCACGACGCGGCTGGCGAGCAGGAACTCCTTGCGCAACGGGTTGCCCTCGAACTCATCGGAGAGCAGCAGCTTCACCAGGTTGGGGTGGCCGCTGAACGTGATGCCGAACATCTCCCACGCCTCGCGCTCGTGCCAGTTGGCGCCGCGGAAGACTGAGGTGAGGCTCGGTACGACGGGCGCGTCTCGTGGCACAACCGTGCGCAACTGCACGTGGTGCTTGTGAATGGCCGAGTAGAGGTGGGTGACGACACCGAACCCGTCCTCGGCCTCGTCGACCCCGGCCATGAAGTCGAAGTAGGTCAGATCGAGCCCGCGCGTCGTCTTCGCGAACTCGGCCGCCTCGGCGTAGCGCGACGCGGCAACCGTCACCGTGACGACGCCGAACGCGTCCTCCGTGCCGACGACGTCGTCACCGAACCGCGCGACGAAGCGTTGGCCGAGCTCCTCGGGCGTCATGCGTCAGCTGGCCTCGACCGACAGCGGCTCGCGGTCGTAACGCGTCTTCAGCGACTCGTCCTGGATCATCGACTGCAGCGTGATGATGCCCTGCAGCAGCGCCTCCGGTCGCGGCGGGCAGCCCGGCACGTAGACGTCGACCGGGATGATCTGGTCGACGCCCTTCGTCACCGAATAGCTGTCCCAATAGGGCCCACCGCAGTTGGCGCACGACCCCATCGAGATGACGTACTTGGGCTCCGGCATCTGCTCGTAGAGCCGCTTGACGGCGGGCGCCATCTTGTCGGTCAACGTCCCCGAGACGACCATCAGGTCGGCCTGCCGCGGCCCGTGCGCGAACGGGATC
>JBHELW010000111.1:0-16813 GCA_046262915.1 Mycobacteriales bacterium
GATCTGGGTATCAACCTGGGCCGACAGCAGATGCGCGATGCCGTTGAGCGGATGCCCGGACACGTACAGACCGAGCATCTCTCGCTCGAGCGCCAGCTTGTGCTTGTCCTCCCACTCCTCGTCGGGGACCTTGATGGTGAACACCGCATCGGTGGCGGTGTCGGCGCCGCCGAACAGGTCGAACTGCCCCATCGCCTCTGCCTTCTTGGTCCCCAACACCGAGTCGACGGCGTCGGTGTGCACCAGGAACAAGCCCTTGCGCGGATGACCGAGCGAGTCGAACGCGCCCGCCTTGATCAGCGACTCGACGACCTTCTTGTTGCACGCGACCGCGTCGACCTTGCGGACGAAGTCGGTGAAGTCGGCGTAGCGGCCCTTGGTGCGTCGGCTGTCGACGACCGACGAAACGACGTTGTCTCCGACGTTGCGGATGGCCGCCAGCCCAAAGCGCACGTCGGTGCCCCGCGGCGTGTAGTTGGCGTCGGACTCGTTGACGTCTGGGGGCAGCACCTTGATGCCCATGCGCCGGCACTCGTGCAGGTAGAGCGCGCTCGCGTCCTTGTTGTCGCGCACGCTGGTCAGCAGCGCAGCCATGTACTCCGCGGGGTAGTGCGCCTTGAGGTAGGCGGTCCAGTACGACACGAGTCCGTAGCCGGCGGAGTGCGCCTTGTTGAACGCGTAGTCGGCGAACGGCTCCAGCAGGGTGAACATCTTCTCGCCGAGCACTGCGGTGTAGTCGTTGCTGACGAACCCGGCGACGAACTTCTCCTTCTCCTTGGCCAGGACGTCGCGCTTCTTCTTGCCCATCGCCCGGCGCAGCTCGTCCGCCGCGCCGAGGCTGTAGCCCGCCATCTCGCGCGCGATCTGCAGCACCTGCTCCTGGTAGACGATCACGCCGTAGGTCTCGCGCAGCACCGGCTCCAGGTCGGGGTGCGGGTAGGTCACCTGGCGGCGGCCGTGCTTGCGCTCGACGTAGTCGATGTGCATGTTGGCGCCCATCGGCCCGGGCCGGTAGAGCGCGATGAGCGCGCAGATGTCCTCGAACGCGTTCGGCTGCATCGCGCGCATCAGCGAGCGCATCGGGCCGCCCTCGAGCTGGAACACCCCGATCGACTCACCGCGACAGAGCAGCGCGTAGGTCTCGGCGTCGTCGAGCGGCAGCTCCTCGAGCACGATCGTCGTCCCGCGGTTGTCGCGCACGTGGGCGACGCAGTCCTCGAGGACCGTGAGGTTGCGCAGCCCGAGGAAGTCCATCTTGAGCAGCCCGAGCTTCTCGACCGTTCCCATGTCGTACTGCGTGATGACCGCACCGTCCGCCTCGCGCCGCCACACCGGGACGTGCTCGGTCAGGGGGTCGCGGCAGATGACGACGCCCGCGGCGTGGACGCCGGCCTGCCGCTTGAGCCCCTCCAGCCCGCGCGCGGTGTCGATGACGCGCTTGACCTCTGGGTCGGCGTCGTACTCCCGGCGCAGCTCGCCCGCCTCGCGGTAGCGCTCCGCCTTCGGCTCGAAGCAGTCGACGAGCGAGACGTCGCGACCCATGACCGGCGCGGGCATGAGCTTGGAGATGCGGTCGCCGACCGCGTAGGGCAGGCCAAGCACGCGCGCGCTGTCGCGGATCGCGGCTTTCGCCTTGATCGTGGAGTAGGTGACGATCTGCGCGACGCGGTCCTCGCCGTACTTCTGCGTGGCGTAACGGATCATGTCGCCCCGCCGGCGCTCGTCGAAGTCCATGTCGATGTCGGGCAGGGAAACCCGTTCCGGGTTCAAGAAGCGCTCGAAGATGAGCCCGTAACGCAGCGGGTCGAGCTCGGTGACACCCAGGCAGTAGGAGACCGTGCAGCCGGCGGCGCTGCCGCGGCCGGGGCCAACCCGGATGCCGTTGTCCTTCGCGTAGCGCACGAGATCGGCGACGACGAGGAAGTACGCCGGGAAGCCCATCTGCAGGATGACGTCGACCTCGTAGTCGACCTGGCGGCGCACCTCCTCGCTCGGCGCGTCGCCGTAGCGTCGCCGCAGGCCGCGCTCCACCTCGGCGCGGAACCAGCTCTCCTCGGTCTCGCCGTCCGGCACGGGGAACCGCGGCAGCAGGTCGCGACCCTCCTCGATGACGACGTTGCACCGCTCGGCGATGTCGAGCGTCGCGTCGCAGGCGCCCGGCACGTCACGCCAGAGCTCGCGCATCTCGGCGGGGCTCTTGAGGTAGAACTCCTCCGCATCGAACTTGAACCGGTTCGGGTCCGCGATCGTCGAGCCCGTCTGCACGCAGAGCAGCACCTCGTGCGCGACGCTGTCCTCGCGGCGCGTGTAGTGCAGGTCGTTGGTCGCTACCACGGGCAGGTCGAGCTCGGCGGCGAGGCGCAGCAAGTCGGGCAGTGTCTGCAGCTCGATGTCGAGACCGTGCGTCATGACTTCGACGTAGAAGTTGCCGCGGCCGAAGATCTCGCTGTAGTCGCCGAGCGCGCGGCGCGCACCGGCGTAGTCGCCGTTCTGCAACAGCCGGTTCGTCTCACTCGACGCGCACCCGCTCGTCGCGATGAGCCCACCGGCGTAGGTCGCCAGCAGCTCGCGATCCATCCGCGGCTTGTACCAGTGGCCCTCGAGGCTCGCGAGCGATGCGAGCTTGACGAGGTTGTGATAGCCGGCGGTCGTCTCGGCCAGCAGCGTCAGGTGGGTGTAACGCTCGCCCTTGGTGTCGGGTCCGGGTCCCGTGCGGGTCTTGTCGAAACGGCTCCCGGGCGCGAGGTAGCCCTCGATGCCGATGATGGGCTTCACGCCGGCCGCGTGGCCCTGCTTGTAGAACTCGTAGGCGCCGAACAGGTTGCCGTGGTCGGTCATCGCCAAGGCCGGCATGCCCATCTCGGCCGCCCCGGCGAACAGGTCCTTGACCCGGGCTGCCCCGTCGAGCATGGAGTACTCGGTGTGGCAGTGCAGGTGGGCGAAGGACGGACCGCTGGCCACCGCCGGAGCCCTCCTTCGTCGCGCCTGGACGACTGCAACCGCCGAACGGGTTCGGCGTCGAGCGACCGCGGCGCGGGGGAAGAACGGCCGTGCTTCGCTGGTCGGACGGCCGCGAGGCGGCCGCTGTCGGTTCTACCACGCCCGGCGGACGTCGCCCGCACGGCACGCCGCTTAGAGAACTTTGCGCATGCTGACGTGCTCGATGCCGGCCTCGCGGAACGGCTCGCCGTACGCCGTGTAGCCGGCCCGCTCGTAGAACGGCTGGGCATGGGCCTGCGCATGCAGCTCGACCACCTGGAGAGCGCGGTCCCGCGCGCGCTCCTCGAGCGCGGCGAGCAGCGCGGCGCCGATCCCCCGGCCGCGCGCGTCCCGCCGTACGGCCATCCGCTGCACGATCCCGACGCCGCGGTCTCGGACGATGAGCCGCCCGGTGCCGACGACCACCCCCGCCGCATCGGTCGCCACCACGTGGTCGGCGAGCGCGTCCCACTCGTCTTGCTCGAGCTCGGGCGGTACGCCCTGCTCGCCGACGAACACGTCCGTCCGCAGCGCGTGCAGCGCCGCGCGGTCGGCATCGGACGCGGGACGCACGGCCAGCCCGGCCGGGTCAGCCACGCGGGACGACTTCGTTGCCACCCGTGACGATCTTGCGCTCCTCGGGCAGCAGGGCCCGGAAGACCAGCTGGTCCAGCGGCGCACCTTGCGGCCCTGGGTCGACCAGCCGCACCCGTGGGTACGCCGCGAGGGCAAGCAGCTGCCGGGCCTGGCCCTCGACCGCGACACCGAACACGCACGTGCATCCCGGACGGAGCACGCGCGCCTCGTGCTCGAGGTACCGGGCCGTCTGCAGGTCGTAGTCCTTGATCCGCTGCTGCTGCGCGGGGTCAGCGTCGGAGATGCCCGCGGCCGCGCGCCGTAGCTCCACTGCCGCGCGCCGGCGGATGTCCGAGGTGACGGCGAAGGCATGGTCGGCGTCGGCGAGCAGGTCGCTGGTGATGCGCCCTTGGTTGACCGCGGTCTGCGCCGGCGGCGGTGGCACGCGGAAGAAGATCCGCACCGGACGCAGCGGGCCGAGCAGCGCGCGCAGCTGGCGCGGGCTGAGGTAGCCGGTGAGGCTGACCACCGCGTACATGTGCTCGTCCGGCGCGCCAAGGGCGCGTTCGCGGAGGCGCGCCGTCGCCGCCACGGCGTAGGCGTGCACGTTGTCGCCGAGGCGCGGCCCGACGTAGCCGTCGGGGACGGCGGGCATCGGAGGCGCGCTTTCGCTCCGGCTCGGCGTGGTCGCCGCGGGTCCCGTGCGGTCGAGAACGGTCCCCGCCGCGGCCACGAAGATGAGCGCGAGGACAACAGCGCCGGCCTGCGGCAGGTCACGCAGGACCGCGAGCGGACCGCGCCGCGCGTAGCGGCGGTCGACGTCGCCCAGCCGCGCCGCCGTACCGCGGACGGCGGCGTGCGTGCCGCGCCACCGCCCCTGTGCCCAGCGGCCCGCTCGGCGGAGGACCCGTGCGCTCGCGGCGAGCGCCCGCTCGTCGACACTGCGCAGCGTCACGACTCGTCCCGAACCCGGTCGAGCGCGGCGGCGAGGTCCGCGGGGTAGTCACTGTCGAACGCGACCGGGCGGCCGTCGCCGGGGTGCGCGAACGCCAGATGTACGGCGTGCAGCCACTGCCGGCGCAGGCCCAGCCGCGCGGCCAGCACCGGGTCGGCGCCGTACTGGCTGTCACCGCAGCACGGGTGCCGCACCGCCGCGAAGTGGACGCGGATCTGGTGTGTGCGTCCCGTCTCGAGCTCGACGCGCACCAGGCTCGCCGCGCGGAACGCCTCCAGCGTCTCGTAATGCGTGACGCTCGGCTTGCCGTCTGCCACAACCGCGAACTTGTACGGCTGCGTCGGATGCCGGTCCAGCGGCGCGTCGATCGTGCCGCGCAGCGGGTCCGGGCGGCCTTGCACCAAAGCGTGGTAGGTCTTCTCGACCCGGCGCTCCCGGAAGTCGTCCTTGAGGCGCGCGTAGGCCGACTCGCTCTTCGCGACGACCATCAGTCCCGACGTCCCGACGTCGAGCCGGTGCACGACGCCTTGCCGCTCCGCGGCGCCGGAGGTCGCGATGGCGTGCCCAGCGGCCAGCAGCCCACCGACCACGGTCGGGCCGTCGTAGCCGGGGCTGGGGTGCGCGGCCACCCCGGCGGGCTTGGCGACGACGACCACGTGGTCGTCTTCGTGTACGACGCGTAGTCCCGGCACGGCGACCGGATCCGGGGTCGGCGCTGCGGGCGGCTCCGGCAGCGTGACGTCGAGCAACGCCCCCGCGCGGATGCGGTCGCTGCGGTCGCGCACGATGCCGTCGACGACCGCGGCGCCGGCATCGGCGATGCCCGCCGCCACCGTCCGGGAGAGACCGAAGAGCCGCGCGATCGCAGCGTCGACGCGCAAGCCGTCGAGGCCATCCGGAACCGCCAACGTGCGCCGCTCGGTCACGGCCCAGTATCGCCGTCGGTCGTGGCGCCAACGCCTCGGGACCGGCTCCCGTCGAGCTCGATGCCCTGCAGGGTGACAATGAACGCGAGCAGCGCGCCGATGGTAAGCGCCGAGTCGGCGAGGTTGAACACCGGCCAGATGCGCAGGTCGACGAAATCGATCACGCGCCCCCGCAGCGGTCCCGGCGCGCGACACACGCGATCTGCCAGGTTGCCCACCGCCCCGCCGAGCAGCAGGCCGAGCGTCACCGCCCAGGCGCGCGACCGGAGTCGGCGCGCGCTGCGCGCGATCGCGACGACGACGCCGAGCGCGACGAGGGAGAAGACAACGGTCGCTCCGCCCGCCAGTCCGAACGCGGCACCGGGGTTCCGGGTCTCCCGGAACAGCACGGCGCCGCCGAGGATCTCGACACCGCGTTCGCCGAGTCCGCGAACCGCGATTGTCTTCGTTGCCGCGTCGAGCACGGCGACGATTGCGGCGGTCTCCGTGAGAACCGCAGTGTGCCAAGCGCTGCGGCGGCGTTCGCGCGGCGCGCTCCGCGTCAGCGGCGCTCCTCGCGCTGCTTGCACGTGACGCAGAGGGTCGCGCGCGGGAACGCCTTGAGCCGCGCCTTGCCGATCGGGTTGCCGCAGATCTCACAAACGCCGTAAGTGCCGCTGGCGATCCGTTCGAGGGCACGCTCGATCTGCGCCAAGAGGTCACGGCTGTTGTTGGCGAGCGACATTTCGTGTTCGCGCTCGAACGTCTTGGTGCCCGCGTCGGCCTGGTCGTCCCCGGCGCCTTCGCCGCGGTCGCGCTGCATCGTGAACAACGCGGCCTCGGCGCTGGCGATCTCGGTGCGCAGCGCGGTGGCCTGCACCTGCAAGTCATCGCGGATCGCCCGCAGCTCCGCCTTCGACCACTTGTCCGCCGGCTTGATGACCGGCTTCGCGGGCGCTGCTTTTGCGGGCGCGGCTTTTGCGGGCGCGGCTTTTGCGGGCGCGGCTTTTGCGGGCGCGGCTTTTGCGGGCGCGGCTTTTGCGGGCGCGGCTTTTGCGGGCGCGGCTTTTGCGGGCGCGGCCTTCGCGGGGGCCGTCTTCGCCGCGGTGGTCTTCGCCGTGGGCTTTGCGGCCGCGGCCCTTGCCGGCGCGGGCGTCGTGGGGGCCGTCTTGGCCGCCGGCTTTGCCGGTGCCGCCTTCGCGGCGGGCTTTGCGGGCGCTCCCTTCGCGCCGGCCGGCTTCGGGGGCGCTGCCTTCGCGGGCGCCTTCGCCGCGGGCTTTGCCGGTGCGGCCTTCGCGCGCGCCGGCTTCGCGGCGGTGGTCTTCGCCGCGGGCTTCGCGGCGGCGGGCTTCGCCGCCGGCTTCGCGGGCGCTGCCTTCGCCGGCGCCACGGGCTTTGCCGGTGCGCGCTTCGTTGCGGCCTTCGCCGGTGCGACCGTGCCGCGGGTTGGCTTTGCGGCTGGCTTCGCCGGCACCTTCGCGGCCACGGGCTTCGCAGCTGCGCGCTTGGTCCCGGCCGGCCCGGCTGCCGCGGCGGGCCGAGCGGACGTCACGGACCGCACGGCCGCAGTCTTGGCCGCGGCGGCGGCAGTCTTAGCCGCCTTGGCCGACGTCGCCGCCTTCGGCGCGGACACCTTCGCGGCTGGGCGCGCCGGCGGGGCGACGCGCGCCGGGGCGGGACGCGGCGCGGGCGCGGCCGCGGGTGCGGGCGCCATCACCGCCTGTCGCGGTGGC
Organism: Mycobacteriales bacterium; assembly: GCA_046262915.1. Classification (GTDB taxonomy): domain Bacteria; phylum Actinomycetota; class Actinomycetes; order BP-191; family BP-191; genus JBHELW01. The sequence continues at coordinate 7,149 of JBHELW010000111.1, forward strand.
AGTGCCGGCGCCGTCGGCTTTGCGGGGGGTGCCACCGCTGTCTCGTGCGCGCCGCGCTTCGTGAGGCCGGCGACCGCCTTCGCCAAGCGACCGCCGAAGCGGCTGCGTTCGGCTGCCATGGTCTCGGACTCCCTGTCGTCGGCACTGCCTACGCCCGTCCGGCCGCCAGTGAGACCGGATTCGCAGCATCGTTATCCACCGGTTATCCACAACCGGGGCCGCCGCGGCCGACGCAGGATAGGCCGGAGATCAGCGAGGAGCAACGGGACGCGCACGACGTCCGACGGCAAATGCGACCGGCGCAACCGGTGCTCCGTTGCTACCCTGCGCCGGAAGCGACGACGGGGACACGTCCCGCCGGACGCAGCCCACAGCGAGCCTGGGACGGTGGGAGCCAGGCGGCGTGCGCGGCGCGAACATCACCCCTGAGCTGCCGCCCGAAAGCCGGCCGCCGCCAGCGGCCCGGCCAGTAGACGCGGCCGGGTCCGCCCGACATCGCGGGAGCGAGCGGGTCGCCGCCAGGCGGCCAAGGAGGGTGGTACCGCGGGGCCGCTGGCCTCGTCCCTCCGCCGGTCCAGACCGACGGAGGAGATCCGCCCGATGCCCGCGCCGCGATTCGCGCCGCTGCCCGCGCAGCCGCATCTGCCCGACCTCGAAGAGCACGTGCTCGCCCGCTGGCAGGAGCACGACGTCTTCGCCCGCAGCCTGGCGCAGACGGCCGACCGTCCGCTCTGGGTGTTCTACGACGGCCCGCCGACCGCCAACGGCAAGCCGGGTGTGCACCACGCGGTCCCGCGCGTCTTCAAAGACGTCTTCTGCCGGTACAAGACGATGACCGGCCACCACGTTCCCCGGCGCGCCGGCTGGGACTGCCACGGGCTGCCGGTCGAGCTCGCCGTAGAGAAAGAGCTCGGGCTCACCGGGAAGCAGCAGATCGAGGCCTACGGCATCGAGCGGTTCAACGCCCTGTGCCGCAAGTCCGTTCTCCGCCACGTCGCCGAGCACCAGGCCCTGTCCGAACGGATGGGGTTCTGGGTCGACAACGTCAACGCCTACCGCACGATGGACCCGGACTACGTCGAGAGCGTCTGGTGGTCGTTACAGCGGATCTTCGAGCGCGGGCTGCTCGTCGAGGACCACCGCGTTGCGCCCTACTGCCCGCGCTGCGGCACTGCGCTTTCCGACCACGAGCTGGGGCAACCCGGCGTCTATCAACCGGTTGCGGACCCGAGTGTGTTCGTGCGCTTTCCGGTGACGGGCGGGCCACTCGCCGAGCTCAACGCGAGCCTGCTGGTCTGGACGACGACACCCTGGACGCTCGTCTCGAACACGGCCGTTGCGGTGCATCCGGACGTGACCTACGCGATCGCCGTACTAAACGGCGAGCACCTTGTCGTCGCCGAGCCGCTGCTGGCGGCGGTGCTGGGGGACGACGCGCGCGTTGTGCGCCGGGTGACTGGGCGAGAGCTCGAGCGAACGCCGTACCGGCCGCCGTTCGCGCTGCTCGACGTGCCGGGCGCGCACTTCGTGACGCTGGCCGACTATGTGACCACCGACGACGGCACGGGACTGGTGCACACTGCCCCGGCGTTCGGGGCGGAGGACCTCGCCGTCGCGCGGTCCTACGGGCTGCCGGTCGTGAACCCCATCGAGGCCGACGGACGGTTCGTCGCGGACGTGCCACTCGTGGGTGGCCTGTTCTTCAAGGACGCCGACCGCCCGCTGACTGACGACCTGCGCACGCGGGGCCTGTTGTTCCGCGAGGAAACGTTCGAGCACAGCTACCCGCACTGCTGGCGCTGCGACACCGCACTGCTCTACTACGCGCTCCCGTCGTGGTACATCCGGACGACCGCAGTGAAGGACCGACTGCTCGCGGAGAACGCGCGCACCGACTGGCACCCGGTCTCGATCCGCGATGGCCGCTACGGCGACTGGCTGGTCAACAATGTCGACTGGTCGCTGTCCCGCAGCCGCTACTGGGGCACGCCGCTGCCCATCTGGCGCTGCCCGGCAGGCCACGTGCGCTGCATCGCGTCGCGAGCCGAGCTCGGCGAGCTGGCGCATCGCGACTTGTCCGAGCTGGACCCACACCGGCCGTACGTCGACGACGTGACGTTCGACTGCCCGACCTGCGGCGCGGTGGCGCGCCGCGTGCCGGAGGTGATCGACGCGTGGTACGACTCCGGGTCGATGCCGTTCGCGCAGTGGGGCGCCCCGCTGCGCAACGAGGAGACGTTCGAAGCGCGCTACCCGGCGCAGTTCATCGCGGAGGCGATCGACCAGACGCGCGGCTGGTTCTACACGGTGATGGCGGTCGGCACGCTGGGCTTGGACCGCTCCTCGTACGAGACCGTGCTCTGCCTCGGCCACATCGTCGACGCCGACGGGCGCAAGATGAGCAAGCACCTCGGCAACATCCTCGAGCCGTTCAAGACGTTCGACGCACACGGTGCCGACGCCGTGCGCTGGCTCCTGCTCTGCGTCGGCAACCCGTGGTCCAACCGCCGCGTCAGCGGAGAGGCCCTCGACGAGGTCGTTCGCAAGGTCTTGCTCACCTACTGGAACACGGTGTCGTTCTTCGTGCTGTACGCCAACACCGAGGGCTGGCTGCCGGATGCGGCGCCCGCGGCCGGCGAGCCGCCACTCATGGACCGCTGGCTCCGCGCTGAGCTCAACACGGTCGTCGCGGAGGTGACAGAGGCGCTGTCGGCGTACGACGCTGCGCGTGCCGGCCGTCGCCTGACCGGGTTCGTCGACGACCTGTCGAACTGGTACGTCCGACGCTCGCGGCGGCGGTTCTGGAAGGGCGCAGCGAGTGCGGACGGCCAGCACGCGTTCGCGACGCTCTATGAGGCGTTGGTCGTCTTGACGAAGCTGCTCGCGCCGTTCGTGCCGTTCATAACCGACGCGGTCTGGTCGACGCTCGCACCGGGGGCCAGTGACTCCGTCCACCTTGCTCAGTGGCCGGCCGCGGACGCCGCCGCGGCCGACGACGCGCTCGGCGAGCAGATGCTCCTCGTCCGCCGCCTCGTCGAGCTGGGCCGAGCCGCGCGCGCCGAGTCGGGCGTAAAGACCCGCCAACCGCTCGGTCGGGTGCTGGTCTCCGGGCGCGGGTGGGACGCGTTGGCCGACGAGCTGCGCGCGCATGTGCGCGAGGAGCTCAATGTCGCGCGCATTGAGTCGCTCGCGGCCGCCGGCGACGATCTCGTCGACGTCAGCGTCAAGCCGAACTTTCGCGTGCTCGGCGCGCGGTTCGGCAAGCGCACACCGACGGTCGCCGGTGCAATCTCGGCGATGGACGCACGGGAGTTCCTCGCTGCCCTCAATGCCGGGAGGGCGCAGATCAAGGTCGACGGCCAACGCGAGACGATCACGCCGGACGAGGTCGTCGTCACCGAGACGCCGCGCGCTGGGTGGGCCGTCGCGTCGGCGGAGGGCGTGACGGTGGCCCTCGACCTGGAGCTGACCCCAGAGCTGCGTCGGGCGGGGCTGGCACGCGACGTCGTCCGCCTGCTGCAGGAGTCGCGCAAGGCGGCGGGGCTCGACGTGAGCGATCGCATCGAGCTGTGGTGGCAGGCCGACGGCGATGACGTCGCGGCGGCCGTCGCCGCGCATGCGCGTGCGGTCGCCGACGAGGTGCTCGCCGTGCGGTTCACCGAGGGGCCGCCCGGGGCGGACGTCGCGCCGCACCGTGACGAGGCGCTGGGGCTCACCTGGTGGCTCCGACCGGCCGCGAGCTAGCGCTGGGCCATCCGGCGTAACCGCGGGTCGGCAGCAAATCACCCGGCTGGCGTAGTAAAGACCGGCCTTCCGGAATGCCGATCTCTAGACCGAACGCGCAGCGGGCGCGCTCTTCGGCTCCGGAGGACGTCATGACGGTCGTCTCGCTTGCGCGGACGCGCACCCCGCGCGACGGCGGACTGGAGATTTCGGCGCACGCCGTGGCGAAGCCGGCATTGGCCAGCCAGATTCGACCGGCCATCGTCCTCACCGAACGCGATGCGCGCGACCTGCTCAACGCGGCTGCCCTGCGCGACGTGGCCGCCGACGGCCGCTTCTCGGCCGGGCCCGCCGGCGTGCAGGTGTGGAGCGGCCCGTTCGACGGCGACAACGGCGCGCACGGCACCGCGGTGCACCTGGGGTCCGTCGACTGGTCCTACAACACGCCGGTCAAGCACTACGCAACGATCTACCGCGCGATGGTGACCGCGGCTGGCGTCGCAGCGGGCGAGACGACCGAGACCGTCCTCGGCACCGTGCTGACCCTTGTCGGCTTGTCGCTGGACGGTTCGCGGGTGCAGCTCGCGCGACCACCCGCGACTGACCCCTTTGCCGCGGGTCGCCAGGCCAGCTAGTCCACGCGCTAGGGCTTGCAGACTCCACACGCGACGTAGCCCTGTCGGCGCGCCGTCGCCTTAGACAACGCGACCGTGCCCGCCACGCCCTTCACGAACCGGCAGCTGCCGCGGTGGAACTTGTCCCGGTCCGGGATGACGAGAACCTGTCCCGTAGTAGTGGCGGTGGACGCCGCCGCCGTCTTCTTCGCTGCAGCGCGGGGCGACGCGGTCGCGCCGCGGCTGGGGCCCGCCGACTTCGCGGCCCGGGCGGGCGCGGCGGTTCGCGAGCGAGCTCGGGTGGCCGCGCGGGCATCGCCCCGCGTCGCCACCGGCGCTGTACCGGGCTCTGCTGCGGCGGCGAGCGCGACGTCGTCCTCCGCAGTGACGAGCGGCGCCTCCGCGTGCGCGGCCAGCTCTTCGTCCGGCCGGCAGACACCGCACGCGGTGTATCCCTGGGTCCGGGCACTGTCGACGTCGAGCGACTCGGTGTCACCGCGGCCGGCGAGGAAGCGGCAGGACGCGACGTGGTAACGCGGCCGGCCGGGGACGACGACGAACACGGACCCGCCGCCACGCGTCGCCGTCGTGCCCGACGCGGCGCGCGGCGTGGCCTCCAGGACGCTGGTCGCTGCCTCCGTACGCGTCGGGTAGACCGGCGTAACTCGCGCCTCCGGCTCCAGTGCGGGCTCCTCGGCGAGCTCGTTGCGGCGCTGCAAGGCGCCGAGGAAGAGGAACACCCCGGCGACGATGCTCACGCCGATCGACGCATAGACCCACCCGAGGCCGTCGCTCAAGAACAGGCCCAGCACGAGCAGGATGAACGCGAGGACGACGAGCGCCCCACTGATGACGATCAAGACATCCGCCTTTTCGAGGTAGTGAGATCAGGGACGGCAGGGCCGCCGATCCTACCCAGCGCGCTTACGGTGCCAGCCGAGGCACGGGCGCTTCATCGGTCGGTGTCGCGGGTCCTGCACGGCCGGCCCCGACGTCGCCGGTGGACGGCTCCGGCGCCGGCGACGGGGCGGTCGGCCGCGGCGGCGGAGCGCCCGCCGGCGCCTCGAGCTCACGCAGCTGAGCTTGCAGAAAAGCCGTCATGCGCTGCCGGTACTCGCGCTCGAACGCGCGCAGCCGCGCGACCTGTTGCTCGGCGTCCGCGCGACGCCGCTCCAGGTCCGCGATGTCGGCGCTCGCCCGTCGTTGCGCGTCGGACGTCAACGCCTCCGCCTGACGTCGGGCTTCCTCGAGGACTCGCGTCGCCTCCGATCGCGCCTCCTGGGTGAGTCGGGTCGCTTCCGTCCGCGCCTGCTCAACGGTCGTCCCCGCGTCGCGCCGAGCGTCGTCGATCGCGCGTGCGGCGTCGCGCTGCGCGTTCTGTACGGCGTTGTGCGCCTCGCGCTGCGCCTCCGCGACCGTCGCGTCGGCCGTTCGCTGCGCGATGAGCAGCGTGCGCCGAAGGACATCCTCGGCCTCGCCCATCGTCGTCGCCGCCGCCGCGGACTGCACTAGCTCGAGCTGTTGGCGCAGCGTGTCGGCGTTCGCGATGAGCCGGCCGAGCTCGGCCTCGACCTCGTCGAGGAAGCTGTCGACTTCTTCCTCGTTGTAGCCGCGGAAAGCGGTGTGGAACTCCTTGTTGTGCACTTCCTCGGGCGTCAGCGCCATGTCCTCACCTTGGCTCGCGAGATGACCTCGGGTCGGTTCAGATCGCTCTGCGCAGGGCGGACACTACGAGGAACAGCACGAGAAAACCGAGGTCGAACGCCGTGTTGCCGATGCGCAGCGGCGGCAGCACGCGGCGTAAGGCGCGCAGTGGCGGGTCGGTGACGGAGTAGACGAACTCGAGCACGACGGCGGCCGCGCCAGACGGCCGGTAGTCGCGACGCAGCACCAGCACCCACTCGGCGACGAACCGCACGACCATCAGGATGAGGAACGCGAGCAGCAGCGCGTCGAGGACTGCACGGACAGGTTGGGGCACGCGGCACGAGCTCCTCGGCGGGCGGCGCTAGGACTGGTTGAAGAAACCGCCCTCGCGGATGCGCGCCTTGTCCTCGGCGGAGACCTCGACGTTGCTCGGCGACAGCAGGAAGACCTTGTTGGTCACCTTCTCGAGCCGGCCGCGCAGCCCGAAGGTCAGACCAGCCGCGAAGTCGATGAGCCGCATGGCGTTGCGGTCGTCCATCTCCGACAGGTTCATGATGACCGGGACCCCGTCCCGGAAGTGCTCCCCGATGCCCTTCGCGTCGTTGTAGCTCACCGGGACGAAGGTCGTGATCCGGTACGACGGACTGTCGGGTGCGGCCGCGACCGACGGCTCCTCACGCAGCCGCGGGACGCGCGCCGTGTCGACCGCGAGGGACCCCTGCGGCCGTGGCGTGACCGCCGCGTAGCGCGCCGCACGGGGCTCGTCGCGACCGAGCGCGCGCACGCTGAGGCGCTCGTCCTCGTCGAGGTCGAGGAGGTCGTCGTCGTAGCCGTCGTCCTCGTCACCCTGCTCGACGAGTCCGAGGTAGACCATGGTCTTGCGCAGCACGCCGGCCATGGTTCTCCTCTCCGGCACCGGTCTTTACGAGCGGCGCGCGGGCCGCAGTCTAGTGGGAAACGCGCGGTCGGAACCCGAAGAGTGCCGTACCGACACGCACGTGTGTCGCGCCGAATCGCAGCGCCGTCTCGAGGTCGCCGCTCATCCCAGCCGAGACGATTCCGGCCTCCGGGTGGTCGCTCTGGAGGGCGAGCGCGACCTCGCGCAGCAGCGCGAACGCCGCGCTCGGATCGCGCCCTGCGCTCGGCATCCCCATGACGCCACGCAGTCTTAGGGCGTGCGCGCGCGCGACGTCGGCAGCCAGCCGCGCGGCCTCGGTAGTTGGCACGCCACCACGCGGACCGCCACTGGCCGCCCGCGCATCGTCAAGGGAAACCTGCACCAGCACGTCGAGCACCCGCTCCGAACGCGACGCCGCGTTGTCCAACGCCGCCACGACCTCGGTGCGGTCAACGGAGTGCACGAGCGCTGCGAACCCGGCAACCACCCGAGCCTTGTTGCGCTGTAGGTGACCCACAAAATGCCAGGACACGTCGACGTCGGACTGCGCGAGGGACGCCGCTTTGGTTGCCGCTTCGGCTGCGTAGTTCTCGCCGAAGTCGCGGACGCCGAGCGACGCGAGGCGCAACACGTCGGCCGCCGGCCAGGTCTTGCTCACGGCGACGAGCGTCACGTCCGCGCGGCTGCGCCCGGCGGCCGCGCATCCCGCGACCAACCGCGCTTCGACGTGACTGAGGTTGGCCGCCAGCTCGGCGAGCCGAGTGTCCGTCACCGCGTCGCACGGCGCACGACGACACCGGCATGGCGCCCGGTCACCCCGTCGCGCCGGTGCGAGAACAACCGCGCATCGTCGACCGTGCAGCCACCAACGTCGGCGACCGCGGTGACGCCCGCGGCGTGCAGCCGGTCGGCGACGGCCCGACGTAGATCCACACTCGGGGTCCCCGCGCGCGTTGTCGTGGCGGTGCCTGGGGTTGCCGTTTCGAACGCGGCCACCACCTCGGCAGGTAGCTCGTAGCAGCAGCTACCTATGCCCGGCCCGATCGCGGCGCTGACCTGCTCGCGGATCGCGCCGAGCGACACCATCGCGGCCAGCACGTTTTCGATGACGCGAGTGGTGACGCCGCGACGACCGGCGTGCGCAGCCCCCACGACTCCACTCGCGGGATCGGCGAGCAGAACCGGTAGGCAGTCGGCCGCCTGCACGACAAGGGCGACGTCGGCCAATGCCGTCACGAGCCCGTCCGCGGCCGCCCAGCCGTCCGGTGCGGCACCGCGCGCTAACGACGACTCGTCGACGAATGTCACGCCGCCGCCGTGCACCTGCTCGGCCCACATCAACCGATTGCTCGGCAGGTCGAGCAGTGCCGCGAGCCGTTGGCGATTGCGTGCGACGCGGCGCGGGTCGTCGCCGACATGCCGAGCGAGGTTCAGCGAGGCGTAGGGCGGGTCGCTGCAACCGCCGGCGCGCGTCGTGAAGACGGCAGTCGCCGGCGACAACGCAGGCGCTGTGAGCAGCTCCGGCGCAGGTGGTCTACTTGAGGAAGTCGGGGACGTCGAGATCGTCGGTGTCCTCGAACACCACCGTGCGACGCGGTTGCTCGGCACGGCGCGGCGCGGCGGCCACGGGCTCTGGCTCACGCACCGGAACTGCGGTGGGTATCGGCGCCGGGGTCGCCCGCGCGGTCACCGCGATCGCCTCGTCGGCCGCGCGGGCGTCACCGTCGCCGTCGACGTTGATCGTGCGCGACACGTCGCGCGGCGCCGATGCGCGCCGCCGCGGCGCGCCGCCGTCGAACCCGGCAGCGATGACGGTCACGCGCACCTCGTCGCCAAGGGCGTCGTCGATGACGGCTCCGAAGATGATGTTGGCGTCTGCATGCGCCGCCTGCGTGATCAGGTCGGCCGCCTCGTGGATCTCGAAGAGGCCGAGGTCGCTGCCACCGGAGATGTTGAGCAGCACGCCGTGGGCACCGTCGATGCTCGCCTCGAGCAGTGGGCTCGAGATGGCGGCCTCCGCCGCCGCCACGGCGCGGTCGTCGCCGCGCGCTCGACCGATGCCCATCAGTGCCGAGCCGGCGCCGAGCATGATGCTCTTCACGTCCGCGAAGTCGAGGTTGATCAGTCCCGGCGTCGTGATGAGATCGGTGATGCCCTGCACGCCGGAGAGCAGGACCTGGTCCGCCGCGCGGAACGCATCGAGAACACTGACCTGCTTGTCGCTGATCTGCAGCAGCCGGTCGTTCGGAATGACGATGAGCGTGTCGACCTGCTCGCGTAGTGCCTCGATGCCTTCTTCGCCCTGCTCCGCCCGGCGCTTGCCTTCGAAGCCGAATGGTCGGGTGACGACGCCGATGGTGAGCGCGCCCAAGCTCTTCGCGACGTTCGCAACGATGGGCGCGCCGCCGGTGCCGGTGCCGCCGCCCTCGCCCGCGGTCACGAAGACCATGTCGGCGCCCTTGAGCACCTCTTCGATCTCATCGCGATGGTCGTCCGCGGCCTGTCGACCCACGTTCGGGTCTGCGCCCGCGCCGAGTCCGCGTGTGAGCTCGCGACCGACATCGAGCTTGACGTCGGCGTCACTCATCAGCAGCGCTTGCGCGTCGGTGTTGACGGCAATGAACTCGACGCCCTTGAGGCCAACCTCGATCATCCGGTTGACGGCGTTGACGCCACCGCCGCCGATGCCAACCACCTTGATGACCGCGAGGTAGTTCTGCGGAGCTGCCACGCGCGTGAGACCTCTCTGGATGCTGGTCATTTAGCGCCACGCCCGCCGCGCC
>JBHELW010000112.1:0-1583 GCA_046262915.1 Mycobacteriales bacterium
CGTTGAAGGACCGCTGCCTCGACGTCTGCCGGCATCCCGCCGCCTTCCTGCTCGCGCACTACCGCAGAGGCAACCGCGAGGCGCTTCGCCTCGGGTGGAGCCACGGGCTGTTCTGCCTCGCCTGCTGCTGGGCCCTCATGCTCGTCGCCTTCGCCGCCGGCATGACCGACCTGCGCCTCATGGCCGCGTTCACCGCGCTCATGGCCTACGAGAAGGTGGGCCGATGGGGCGATGCGGTCGCACGACCCGCCGGCGTCACGCTTCTCGCCCTCGCCGCCATCGCTTCGTACAGTGCCGTGGCCTGAAGGGCAGGCACTTCGTCGGCACGACACCGATGGGCGCTCCATGACTACCGGTGTCTGCTCGAGCGGACCGACGCGTCATCATCGGTCGTCGAGCTCGTCGATCGGTCCTTCGGCGCCACGTTGTGAAATGCGTCTTAGACAGTGGCGTCGATCACGGTCCCAGTCGAGCTGGCCTTCACCCGACGTGTCGAGGACACTTCCAGCCAATTCGAGAACGCCCCGCTCGCCGAGGTCGGCGGCTTGAAGGATTCGTTCCGTTCGCTGCCAGCCAACTCCTCGTGACGGCCGCGGCGTCGCGTTGCGAGCAGATCGAGTCCTCCTTGTTGTCAAGCAGTTCTTCGTGCCGGTGTCGGCGTTCTCGACGGCGTGCGTCGTGAGCGTGTGCTCGTCGTCGTAGCCTTCGATCGGGTCCGGGAGTGGCTTGGCCGAGGAGCCGGTGTATCGGGGTGTGAGCCGGCCGCGCTGGCGACAGAGTCGTTCCCCGGGTGCCCTCCCGGGCCCGCTGTCGTCTTCGCCGTCGGGGTTGTGGCCGCGACGCGTCGGGCGTCGGCGACCATGGCGACCCAGAGGGCGTCGCTGATGCGTCGCTTGAGGGCGCGCATCGCTTCTTGGGGGGTCTTGCCCTCGGCGATCTTGCGGTGGTAATAGGCCCGTCCCGGGCTGTGGCGCCACCGCACCTGGGTGACGGCGGCCATGTGGATGACGTGGTTGAGGGTGCGGTTCCCTCGCCGCGACAGCCGCCACACCTTCCGACCGCCGGAGGACACCTCGATCGGCGCGGTGCCGTTGAAGGCGGCGAAGCGATCGCGGGTCGGGAAGCGGGTGATGTCGCCAGTGACCCCGACCACGGTGGCGGCCACGACCGGGCCGACACCGAAGATGTCGACGGTGGTCGTGGCGGAGGCGACGACCACCTGCTCGAGCCGCTTCTTCGACTCGGCCAGCTGGCGGTCGACGCGGCGCAGGTCGTCGAGGAGCTCGTGAGCGAGCTCAACCCGGGCGGCGGCCACCGCACTGTCGGGCTCGACGTCGGCCAGCAACAAGGCCGCCTTTTCGGCGTAGATCTCGTCGGGGACGCCGCCGGCGACCAACTCGCACAGCACTGCGTGCAGCCGGCAAGCCACTTGGGTGCGGGTGCTGGAAAGGTTCCGGTGACGTCTCGCCCACAGCTTCATCACCGCCGCGTGGTCCTCGACGCCGACCTGCTTCGGGGTCTTCGCTCGCAGCGCGGCGATGGCGACCGACAGGGCGTCGTGCGGGTCGTTCTTGTTGGTCGAT
>JBHELW010000113.1:0-1342 GCA_046262915.1 Mycobacteriales bacterium
GCGAACCGCGCGAAGTACATGTCGTCGGACGAGACCCCCTCGTGGTTCGTCGCGGTGTAGTTGCGTTCGTCGCCGTTCGCGCCCGTGACGGAAACGGTGTGCAACGCCTCGATCAGCTGCGGCCCGGCCCCGCCGGCGCGGGTGAGTGCGGCCGCGACGAGGTGCACCGCGTCGTAGGGGTAGGTCGCCCAGTCCGGCGGCTGGATCACGGGTCGACCGCTGGCGGCGACGCCGATGTCGTCGGCGCCGAAGTGCTTCTCGTACGCCGTGCGGAACCGCTGGAACGGCTCGATGCCGACCTCCGCGGTGATGCGGAACGACACGAACGTGAGCCCGTCCACCCACTCGGGGTGCTGTGCCAGCTGCTGGCGGACGAGGGGGTCCTCGAGCGGCGGCCCGCCGTAGATCGGCACGCGCCAGTCGGCGGAGCGGATCGCGCGGACGGCAGACGCGACCGTCGGCGCGCCCGCCCAGAGGATGACCGTGTCGGCGCCGGAACGGCGCGCGCGCAGGACCTGCGGCGCGAGACTTGCCGCACCCGCGGGCACCTCGATTGTCGCGACGGCGGGGATGTCGTCGCGCCGTACCGCGTCGTGCAACGACGCCGCACCGTCGCGGCCGTAGGCGTTGTCGTCGTGCAGCACGGCGATGCGCGGCCGGCGCGCGCTGAGGTAGTCGGCGAGGCGGTTCGCCATCGGGCGGTTTGCCGGCGCCATCCGGTAGAGCGTCGGGTGCGCAGCCGCGTCGATGATCTCGCGGCTCCCGTCGTAGGTGACGAACACGGGTAGGTGGGCGGCGTCGGTGACGCCCGCCATGGCCAGCACGCCGACGCCGTCGGTGATGAGCGCGGCGGCGCCGAGCGACACTGCGCGGCGGGCGTTGGCGACTGCGGTCGCCGCCGAGTTGCGGTGGTCGAGGGCTTCGATGCGAACGCGCCGCTTCGCACCGCCCATGACGACGCCGCCTGCGCGGTTCAGCTCGTCCGCGGCAAGGCGCGCGCCGTTGACCGTCCACGCCCCGATCCACGGCGAGCCGCTGATGGGCGCGCTGACAACGACGACCACGTCGTTGCTCCTGGTGGTCGATCGCCCGGAACATGCCGTGACGGTGACGAGCGCGACGATTGCGCCCATGAGGCGAAGCGCGCGAGCGCGGGTTCGGCGCGAGTCGGTCACGACAGTGCTGCGGGGGCGAACGCGTCCAGCGCGGCGTGCGCCCGGCGCATCGACTCCGCCGGGTCGGCGTCGACGGAGCCGATCTCCGGGTCGAAGTTGAGGTCGACGAAGAGTTCCGTCGCGCCCTGCGCCGCGAGCTGCGCGAAGTCAGCCCGGACGTCGTCGAC
>JBHELW010000114.1:0-12341 GCA_046262915.1 Mycobacteriales bacterium
GTCGTAGAGCGCGAGCGCCTCCACCGCGACCGGCTCGGTGACGACCCCGGCCGCGCGCACTTCGGCGAAGTCGCGCACCCGCCGCAGCAGGCGGTTGGCGATCCGCGGTATCCCGCGCGACCGGCGGGCGATGACGGCCGCGCCGTCCGCCTCGAGCGATACGCCGAGCAGCCGCGCGGAGCGCCAGAGGACCGCCTCGAGCTCGCGATCGTCGTAGAACTCCATGTGCCCGGCGAAGCCGAACCGGTCGCGCAGTGGGCCCGTGAGCAACCCGGTGCGGGTCGTCGCGCCGACGAGGGTGAACGGCGCGACGTCGAGCGGGATCGCGGTCGCGCCCGGCCCCTTACCAATGACGACGTCGACGCGGTAGTCCTCCATCGCGGCGTAGAGCAGCTCCTCCGCGGGGCGGGCGATGCGGTGGATCTCGTCGATGAAGAGCACATCGCCGGCGCTGAGCGCGGTGAGCATCGACACGAGGTCGCCGGCGCGCTCGATCGCAGGCCCGCTCGTCACGCGGATCGTCGCGCCCATCTCGGCGGCGACGATCATCGCGAGACTGGTCTTGCCCAGCCCGGGTGGGCCGGAGAGCAGCACATGGTCGGGCGCGCGACCGCGCCGCCGGGCGCTTTCGAGGACGAGCCCGAGCTGGTCGCGAACCCGCTCCTGACCAACGAACTCCGCGAGCCGCCGGGGCCGCAGGCTGGCCTCGACCGCGCGCTCGTCGGCGACCGCGTCGGGCGTGAGGATGTCGACGCTGTCGGCGGTCATGCCCGGACCAGCGTCTGCAGGGCCGCGCGCAGGAGGGCGCCGGTGTCGTCGTCGGTTACGGCGGAGCCGGCCGCGCTCAGTGCCTCCTCGGCCTCGCGGCCGGTGTAGCCCAGGCCCAGCAGCGCGGTGCGCACCTGGTCGCGCGTCGTCGTCGCCGCAGACGTTGGCGCCGTGGTCGCGCCCGACGTCGCCGGCGGGCCGAGGCGGTCCTTGAGCTCGAGCACCATGCGCTGCGCGCCCTTGCGGCCAACACCAGGGACGAGCGTGAGGGCAGCGACGTCCTCGGTCGCGACCGCGCGCCGAACGTCGTCCGGGCGGTGCACCGCGAGTACGGCCTGCGCCAACCGCGGTCCGACGCCGCTTGCGGTCTGCAGCAGCTCGAAGACCGCGCGCTCGTCGGCGTCGGCGAAGCCGAACAGGGTGAGTGAGTCCTCGCGGACGACCAGCATCGTCGCCAGCACCGCCTCCTCGCCGATGCGCATCGTCGCGATCGTTCCGGGCGTGCACTGGACCTGCAGACCGACGCCGCCGACCTCGACGACCACGCCTTCCGGTGCCAGCGCGGTCACCCGACCGCGGACCGACGCGATCACGCCGATGCCCGCGCGGCCGCGAGCCGGGCGAGGGCCGGACCGCGCCAGAGGTGGCAGATGGCAAGCGCGAGCGCGTCGGCGCAGTCGGCCGGCGCCGGCGGAGTGTCGAGTCGCAGCAGCCGTGCCACCATCGCGCCGACCTGCGCCTTGTCGGCGCGGCCGGACCCGGTGACCGCGGCCTTGACCTCGCTCGGCGTGTGCAACGCCACCGGCAAGCCGCGCCGCGCCGCGCACAGCACCGCGACCGCACCGGCCTGGGCGGTGCCCATGACCGTGCGAACGTTGTGCTGGCTGAACACGCGCTCGACCGCGACGGCGTCCGGCCGGTGCTGCGCGAGCCACTCGTCGACCACCCTCTCGAGGGCGAGCAGCCGGGTCCCGAGGTCGTCCGTCGGCGGGGTCCGGGTGACATCGACGGCTACGGCGCGGAGCTGGCCGCCCGCCGTCACCTCGACGACGCCCAGCCCACACCGCGTCAGCCCGGGGTCGATCCCGAGTACGCGCACCGGCGGCTCCGTCCCGTCGTACGAACGCCTGTTCGATCCGAAAGGTTAGCCGGGACGGACGAGAAAGGCGCGTTACGACGCGCGCGACTTCCCGCGTCGATGTGAAGACGTGGCTGCCCCAACAGCCAATTCGTCACATCGTCGGGCTCGCGGCGGCGTCAGCAGGCGCGCGGCGGGGCGTCGACGGGCGCGCGGCGGCGTTGACGGCCGCGGCGGGGTTGGGGCCCCGCTTCGTGGAGGAGCGTGGGTTGGGGCCCCACGCGGGAGAATTACACCGACTCGAGGACCTCGTCGGAGATGTCGAAGTTGGCGTAGACGTTCTGCACGTCGTCGAGGTCCTCGAGCGCGTCGACCAGCCGGAGCACGCGCTTTGCGACCTCGTCGTCCAGTGGCACGGACACGCTCGGCAGCCACGACACGTCAGCCGAGTCGACCGCGACGTGGGCCGCCTCCAACGCGACGCGCACCGCGTGTACGTCGGACGCGTCGCTGACGACCTCGAACGCCTCGCCGAGGTCGTTGACCTCTTCGGCTCCGGCGTCCAGGACGGCGGAGAGCACGTCGTCCTCGGTGAGCGCGTCGGTCTTCGGTACGAGGGCGACGCCCTTGCGGGTGAAGAGGTAAGCGACCGACCCCGGGTCGGCGAGCGACCCGCCGTTGCGCGTGAACGCGGTGCGCACCTCCGACGCGGCGCGGTTGCGGTTGTCGGTCAGGCACTCGACGAGCACCGCGACTCCGCCGGGCGCGTAGCCCTCGTAGCTCACCGCCTCGTACGCGACTCCCCCGAGCTCGCCCGCGCCGCGCTTGATCGCGCGGTCGATGTTCTCCATCGGCAGCGAGTTGCTCCGCGCCTTGGCAACCGCATCGGCGAGCGTCGGGTTGCCGTCGAGGTTGCTACCGCCCTCACGCGACGCGACCTCGATCGCCCGGATCAGCCGCGCGAACAGCTTGCCGCGGCGGGCGTCCTTGACCGCCTTCTGGTGCTTGGTCGTGGCCCACTTCGAATGCCCGCTCACGGGCCGATGGTAGTGAGCAGTCGCGCGACGCGGCACGATGACGCCATGAACACCCGCGCGCGTACGACGTCGTGACCGCGGTCCAGAAATCTCTGGACCTGTCGCGCGCGGTTGACCGGGAGCCGCTCGGCCCGACCGCCGAAGGGCTGTCGTCGGCATCGTTCGAGCGCATGCACATCGACGGCGCGGGCTACGTCGTGAAGCGGCTGTCCTACGAGACCGACTGGGTCATGCGCGCGGTGGACGACACCGGAGTGCCACGCGTGGTCCGGTTGCATACGAGCGGCCTGTTCGAGCGGTTGCCGGCATCGCTCGACACGACGCTCGTCGACGTCGCCTACGACGCGACGACCGGCGTGACCGAGCTGCTCATGCGCGATGTCGGTGATGCGTTCCTGCGGGACAGCGACCCGATCACGGCGACGCAGCAGGACGTGCTGCTCGACGCGATGGCGGCGCTGCACGCGGCCACCTGGGAGATGTCCGACACGCTCGGTCTGACCACGCCCACGCAGCGCTGGCGGATCCTCAGCCCACCGGTCGCGCGCGCGGACGCGCGACGCGGGCCGCTCACCGGCGTGCTGAGTCTCGTGGTCCCGATGTGGGCGCGGCTCGCGGACGCAGCACCGGCGACGCATCGCGTCCTGAGCGATCTCGTTGACGACCCGACACCGCTGGTCGACGCGCTCGGGACTACGCCGCGCGCGCTGATCCACGGCGACTGGAAGGGCGGCAACCTCGGCATCCACGCAGACGGCCGCGTCGTGCTCGTCGACTGGGCGTTCCCCGGCGTAGACGCGCCGTGCGCCGACGTGGCGTGGTACGTGGCGGTCAACTGCGATCGGCTGCCCGAGAGCAAGGAAGCAACGATCGAGCGGTATCGCGCGGCCCTCGAGCGCCACGGCATCGACACCTCGGCCTGGTGGGACCGCCAGCTGCCGCTCGCGCTGCTCGGGTGCGCCGTGCAGATGGCGTGGAGCAAGTGCGACCAGCCAGCGGAGCTCGCGTGGTGGTCCGAGCACGTCGCCACGGCCGCCGCGCAGCTGCGCTGAACAGAGTCGCGGCCGATTCGGCTCGGCTAGTCAGTGCCGACGACCGACTGCACGAACAACGCGTGCAACCGGGTGTCGTCCGTCAGCTCGGGGTGGAACGACGTCGCGAACAGCTGCCCCTGGCGGACCGCGACCGGATGACCTGCTACGGCGGCCAGCACCTCGACGTCGTTCGCCACCCGCTCGACCCACGGGGCGCGGATGAAGACCGCATGCACCGCGCCACCCACGACGCCCGCGATGTCGAGGTCCGCCTCGAACGAGTCCACCTGACGCCCGAAGGCGTTACGCCGGACCGTGATGTCCAGTCCGCCGATGAGCGGCTGGTCCGGCTTGCCGTCGAGCACCTCGTCGGCGAGCAGGATCATCCCGGCGCACGAGCCGAACATCGGCAGGCCGTCGGCGACCGCCTTCTGCAGCGGCTCGAGCAGCTCGAAGGTCACGCACAGGTTGCCGATCGTCGTCGACTCGCCGCCCGGGACGATGAGCGCGTCTACCGACGCGAGCTCCGCTGCCCGGCGTACCTCGACGGGCTCGGCGCCTACCGCGGCGAGCATGCGCGCGTGTTCGCGGACGTCGCCCTGCAGGGCAAGGACGCCGACGCGTGGCGCACGCGGGAGTGCGGCGGTCACCAACCTCGCTCGGCGTAGCGCTCGCTCGGCGCCAGCGTGTCGAGGTTGATGCCGACCATGGCCTCACCGAGACCGCGGGAGACCTTGGCGATGATCCCGGCGTCGGTGGAAAACGTCACGGCCTCGACGATTGCGCGCGCCCGCGCGGCGGGGTCACCGGACTTGAAGATGCCGGAGCCGACGAAGACACCCTCGGCGCCGAGCTGCATCATCATCGCCGCGTCCGCCGGCGTGGCGATGCCACCCGCGGTGAAGAGCACGACGGGCAGCTTGCCGGCGCGCGCGACCTCGGCGACGAGGTCATACGGCGCACGCAGCTCCTTGGCCGCCGCGAAGAGCTCCGTGTCGTCGAGGGTCGACAGCCGCGCGATCTCCGCGCGGATGGAGCGCATGTGGCGCGTCGCCTCGACGACGTTGCCGGTGCCCGCCTCGCCCTTGGAGCGGATCATCGCGGCACCTTCGGAGATCCGCCGCAGCGCCTCGCCGAGGTTGGTCGCACCGCAGACGAACGGCACGGTGAACTGCCACTTGTCGATGTGGTGTGCCTCGTCGGCGGGCGTGAGCACCTCGGACTCGTCGACGTAGTCGACGCCGATGGCCTGCAGCACCTGGGCCTCGACGAAGTGGCCGATCCGCGCCTTGGCCATCACCGGGATCGACACCGCCGCGATGATCGAGTCGATCATGTCGGGGTCGCTCATCCTCGCGACGCCACCGTCGCGGCGGATATCGGCGGGGACGCGCTCCAGCGCCATGACGGCTACGGCGCCGGCGTCCTCGGCGACCTTGGCCTGGTCGGCCGTGACGACGTCCATGATGACGCCGCCCTTGAGCATCTCGGCCATGCCGCGCTTGACCCGCGCCGTGCCGGTGACGGCCGCCTCATCCACGCCCATTGACCGATCCCTTTCGCGCCGGGTGTCAGCCCATGGTACGGCGGGCCGCGCGCGTCAGAACGGGTAGCTAGCCCAGCGAGAGCGGTCGCCCGAGCGGCGCCAGCAGCACCCAGGTCGGTCCGGGCGCGAGCGCGATGTCGTGCTTTTGCGCGTCGGTGAAGTGCGTGCCCGACGTGACGCCGGCGCGGGACCAGTAGGCCTCGATCTTGCGGCCGTCGCGGAAGATGACCGCGCGGCCCTTGCCGGTCGTCACGGAGAACGGCGACATGTTGCCGAGCACGTCGGAGAACCGCGACGGACGAATCCGCACGTACTGCACGACGACGTTGCTGAACGCCAACGGCCGGCCGTCGATCGTCGACGTCCGGGCGCGGTCGAGTCCGATGACCCACGCCTTCGCCGTAGGCGACCACGTGAACGACGTACGCGCGTAGGGCGAGAACGCGAAGGTGGCGGCGCTCACCCGCGGAGACGCGGCCAGAGCCGCGGGGAGCGGCCCGAACCGCAGCCCGATGTCGCGTGCCTCGGCCGCGCCCGGCTTGGTCGCGACGAGCTTCGGGACAGAGACAAACGTGCTGTAGGGCCGGTGGCGGCCGGCGAGGAGGTGATAGGCCGGCGTCGCGGCGTCGTAGGACCCGTCCACGAGAGGTGCCGCGCGCGCCATGTCGTAGACCCGGCGGTTCCCCCCGGCGTAGGCGAAGAGGACGCGGCCGTACTCGCGCAGCAGGTCGAGGTCGTTCTCGCGCACACTGCGGACCGGACCCGCGAGTCGCGGCTGCTGCGACGAGAAGATCGCGAGCAGGCGGGTGATCCCGCCCTCGACGAGCTCCTGGTAGACGACGTCCGCTTTGTCGACGCCCGCTTGCGGCCGCGCCGGCGCGGCGTTGTCGATCTTCATCGCGATCGCCGGCGCCAGCTGGTTGACGGGCAGGCCCGTGAACGGCGAGCGCAGCTGCGGTGCGGTGGTCGCCCGTGGGCGCGCGACCGAGGTCGTAACGGCCGGTTTGCGCTCGGTTGTCGCGTTTGCGGAGCACGCGGCGAGTGCCGCGGCGGCGACCACGGCGGCGACGGCGCGCATGCGCCGGTGGGCGAGCAGGTGCAGGAACACGCAAGACTCCTCAGCGGGGTGCGCATAGCCAGGCTACGGGCGCCGGCGCGTCCTGCATCGTCAGAACACGCCGAAAACTCAAACGCCGTCGCGGGCCCCGGTCAGCCGCTGAACCCGGGATCCTCGATCTCGAAGAAGCCGCGCGGCTCGGGCTGCCGACTAGCCAACAGGCGCGGCAGCCAGCGCCGCCGCAGTGCGCGGTGGTCACGTACGGCGTCGTTGTAGAACTGCCGCGCCAAGCCGACCTTGGCACTGGCACTGCGCAGGTCGGCGAACCGCGTGTCACCGGGCTGGATGCCGGCCGGGTCGGCGCTCTCGACCGCCTTGCGGATGCACCGCGTCAGCTCGTTCTCCACGGCCTCGCGCTCGATCGGCGAGGCCACCTCCCGGGCGAGCGCAGCCGCGTCGTCCATCGCGTCGGCGGCAGCGCCATCGAGCGTGGTGTGGCGCGTCGCGTGCGCAGCGATTTCGGTCGCGACCGCGGCCCGCCGGACGAGCTGCGCGTCGAGCGCGGCCCAGGCCGCGTCCACGCGCGCGGCCAGCCGGTCGAGACGTCCCGCGGTCCAGGTGAGGTAGCTCGCGACGGCGACGACGAGTGCCACCACCGCGACGACGAGCGTCACGGCGGCGATGCTACGGCGGGCCGCTCGCCCCCGGGAGTGCGGGAACTCGCGCCGGCATGACTGTCTCGTACACGTGCACGATCTGCGCCGCGATGACGGACCAGTCGTAGCCGGCAACAAGCTCGGTCGCGCGCGCGCTGAGCGCCGCGCGTCGCGGTGCGTCGTCGAGCAGCTCGGCAAGCGCTACGGCGAGCGCCCGCGCGTCCTCCGCGGGGAAGAGCGCACCGCCGCTGCCACCGTCGAGCACGGCGCGGAAGGCCTCGATGTCGCTGGCGACGACGGGCGTGCCCGTCGCCATCGCCTCGAGCAGCACGATGCCGAAGCTCTCGCCGCCGAGGTTCGGCGCAACGAACGCGTCCAGCGACGCATAGAAGGCTGGCTTGTCGGCCTCGGAGATCTGCCCAACGAACTCCACCCGGCGCGCGACGTCGGGGGCCAGCTCGCGGCGTACCTCGTCGACGTCGCCGCGACCGGCGACCACGAGCCGCACGTCCTGCCGCCGCGCGGCGAGCTTGCTGAACGCCGCGAGCAGCACCGGCAGCCCCTTGCGCGTCTCGTCCAGCCGGCCGAGGAACCCGACCGTGCGGTTCGGGCCATGCGGCGCGCGCGCCGCGCGGGCCGCGGCGAACCGCGCGGCGTTGACCCCGTTCGGGATGAGCAGCGCCGTGCCGCCGAGGTGCTCGACGACCATCCGTCGCGCCTCCGGGCTCACCGCGATGCGCGCGATGATCTTCTCCAACGCGGGTTGCAGTGCCGCCTGCGCGGCGGACAGCGCGCGCGACTTCGCTTGCGCCGTGTGGAACGTCGCGACGACCGGCGCTGACGTGGCCCACACCGTGAGCAGGCTGAGGCTGGGCGCCGTCGGCTCATGCACGTGCACGACGTCGAACTCACCCGCGCGCAGCCAGCGGCGCACGCGCGTCGCCGCGCGCGGGCTGAACGCGAGCCGCGCAACGGAGCCGTTGTAAGGCACGGGCATTGCCCGACCTCCGGGCGTGATGTACGGCGGCAGGTCGGCGTCGTCGTCGGCCGGCGCGAGCACCGAGACGTCATGACCGAGAGCGAGCAGCGCCTCGGCAAGATCACGCACGTGCGCCTGGACGCCGCCGGGCACCTCCCAGGTGTAGGGGCAGACCAGACCGACCCTCATGAGGCCCGCGGCACGTCGTCAGTGTCGTGGCGCGCGCGCCGCGGGTCGTCGACAGCGAGGTCGGCGAGCCACAGCCGCTGCAACATGTGCCAGTCCTCAGGATGCGCGCGGATCCCACTCTCGAACGCGGTCGCGACCGACTGTGTCATCGCCGCAATGCGTTCCCGGTCGGTGCCGCGCGTTGGTGGAGTGACCGGCTCATGGAACACGCCGCCCCACCCCTCGTCGCGGAACCACAGGTTCACCGGCAGCAGGACCGCACCGGTGCGCACCGCCAGCATTGCGGGTCCGGCCGGAAAGCGCGTCGTGTCGCCGAAGAACGACACCTCGATGCCGCGCTCGGTCAGGTCACGGTCGGCGAGCAGGCAGAGGATCCCACC
The DNA here is from genome assembly GCA_046262915.1 of Mycobacteriales bacterium. Lineage (GTDB taxonomy): Bacteria > Actinomycetota > Actinomycetes > BP-191 > BP-191 > JBHELW01. The sequence goes on from JBHELW010000114.1 coordinate 8,725, forward strand.
CGCCCGCAGGCGTTCCTCGAGCACGGCGAACGGCGGCCGCTCCCCGCCGCGCGTCGGCAGCACCTCCATGCCGATCGACTCGCGGAAGGCGAGGAACCGGTCGAAGAGCTCCTTCGGCTGCAGCCGCTCGGCGACCGTCGTGAACGGATAGCCCACGCGGATGAACCACGCGCCGGCCACGTCCCAGTTGCCCTGGTGCGGCAGCACACAGATCACTCCGCGTCCCGCAGCAGCGGCGGATTGCAGCCGGTCGAAGTTCGCAAGCTGCATGTCTCGCTCAATGCGCGCCGGCCGCATCGCCGGTAGCCGGAAGACTTCGAGCCAGTACCGCGCGTAGGACCGCAGCGCGGCACGCAGGGTCCGCGTGACGTCGTCCTCGGTCACCCCCGGCCCGAGCACGCGGCGCAGGTTGCTCTCCAGCCTCTCAACGCCGGGACCACGGCGACGCACCGCGAGGTCGGCTCCGGCGCGGAAGAGCGCTGCCCCGGCGCGCTCGGGCAGCGCCCGCACGATCGCCCAGCCCGCGGCGTAAGGCAGGTAACGGAGCTTGCCGGTCACCGGCGGGTCACGCGCTGACGCCGACGATCTGCCGATGCGCCGTCACGAGCCGCTGCCCGATGGTTACGACGGACGCCACGGCGAGCCCCCAAAGCGCGACCGGCAGCACGTAGGGCACGCCGAGCCCGTAGAGGCCGGTGCCAACGAGCGCGATGATGAGGCGCTCGGCGCGCTCGGCGAAACCGACGTCGCAGCGCAGGCCGAGACCCTCGGCGCGCGCCTTGACGTAGGGCACGACCGCACCGGCCGCGAGGCAGAAGAGCGCGAGCCCGGCGAGCCACGGCTCGTCGCCGTCGCCGGAGAACCACACGACGAGCGCGGCGAAGATCGCCGCATCGCTGAGCCGGTCCAGCGTCGAGTCGAGCAGCGCTCCCCACGGTCCGGTCGTGCCGCGGGCGCGGGCAAGCCGACCGTCGACGAGGTCGAAGAGGACGAAGAGCGTCGTGACCATCGTCCCCCAGAACAGCTGTCCCGCGGCGAGCAGGAACGCGCCCACGTAGGTGCCGATGGCACCAGTGATCGTCAGCCCGTTTGCGCTGAACGGCGTGCGGGCGAGCGCTCGGACGATCGGGGCGACCGCGACGCCGATGGGCTCGCGCACCCGGTTGAGCATGGCGCGAGCCTACGGCTGTGCCATTTGGCCCGCGTGGGGGCCCCAACCCCACGCTCCTCCGCGAAGCGGGGCCCCAACCCCGCCGCGGCCGTGGTTATCTCGGGCCGGCGAAGGTCCAGTCGCGGCCGTCGCCGCCGGCGACGTACGGGTGCTGCGGGGAGAACCCGAAGTAGACCTGGTCGCGAGTGAGCATCGGCGCGGCGCGCACGCCGTAGCGAACCGCCTCACCGATCGTCACCTTGCGGTCGTTGTTGTCGTCGGCATCGAGGTAGTTGATGGCGCGGTCGAAGACGAGGCCGGACCAGACCGACTGGCGCCACTCCGGCCACTCGAAGGACTTCTCGTCCGCCTGCGACGACGCCGTGACGAGGCGCTGCGGCGACGACAGCCCCTCGTCGAACCCGGCGGCCTCACATCCGGCGAAGTCGAGCCACGCGTAGCCGCGCAGCGCACGCAAGGTGTTGCCGATCTCGGTGTCGACAATCAGCCGGTTGTCGACCGGCCACAGGTACTCGTGACCGCCACCTTGCTTCACATGCCCGGAGTAGTGGAAGACCGCGAAGCCGCCGCGCGCGCTGCGCGCGACCAGCCATTGCATCCCGGCCCGGATGGCGGGCGCGCTCGCGGCGCCGTCCACGAGCAGCTTGATGTGGTCGCTGCGCCAGCCGTTACGCAGCAGCGCGGCACGGACCGCGCGCGCGTCATTGGCGCCACCGATGGTCGGGTGCACGCGACCGCGATACGCGGTGATGCCGACGACGAGCGCCCAGCGATCTGGCTTCGGCTCGCGCACTGGCGCGCGGGGCGCGCTGACCCGGGTCGACGCGCCGACCTGCGCACTCGGCCGCTCGGCCTCCGCCGGCGCGCGCATGAGGACGACGACGCCCGCGCTGAGAACGGCGAGCCAGCCCACGGCCACGCGCCGGGTCGCGCTGCGTCGCATCTTTCCCCTTTGATCGTCGGGTCGACCGTAGTCCCCTACCCGACGAATCGGACGCGGCAACGTGGCCGCCCGTGAGGCGCTCTTGTCGGCGGGCGGGTCAGAGGTGAACCATGCGGGGCACCGCTCCGGCGTACGACATCTTGGAGGACAGGTGGCGATCTCACCCGGCAGTGTGCGCAACGTCGTGCTCGTCGGCCATTCGGGCGCCGGCAAGACGACACTCGTCGAGGCCCTCCTCGTGGCGACCGGAGTGATACCGCGCGCCGGTCGCGTCGAGGAGGGCACCACGGTGTCCGACTTCGACGAAGCCGAGGTGCGCCAGCAGCGGTCCGTGTCGCTCGCGGTCGCGCCGTTCGACCACAACGGCATCAAGGTCAACCTCCTCGACGCACCGGGCTACGCCGACTTCGTCGGCGACCTGCGGGCCGGGCTCCGCGGCGCGGACGCCGCGCTCTTCGTCGTGTCCGCGGTCGACGGCATCGACGGCATGACGCGGACGCTGTGGGACGAGTGCGCCGCGGTGGGGATGCCGCGCGCCGTCGTCGTCAGCAAGCTCGACCGAGAGCGTGCGGACTTCGAGTCGACCGTCGCCGCGTGTCAGGAGGCGTTCGGTGACGGCGTACTGCCGCTGTACCTGCCCCTGCATGCGGATGACAGCAAGGTGGGCGGCCTCATCGGACTGCTCAGCCAGCGCGTCTTCGACTACTCCGGGGGCGCGCGCGTAGAGCGCGACCCCGACGCCGAGCACCTGCCGCTGATCGCCGACGCGCGCAATGCGCTGATCGAGGGCATCATCGCGGAGAGCGAAGACGAGTCGTTGATGGACCGCTACCTCGGCGGCGAGGACATCGACACGAAGGTGCTCGTCGACGACCTCGAGACCGCCGTCGCGCGCGGCTCGTTCTACCCCGTCCTCGCGACGGCGGCTCCGGCCGGTCTCGGCATGACCGAGCTGCTCGAGGTGCTCACCTCGGCCTTCCCGTCGCCGCTGGAGCACCCGCTGCCGACCGTCACCGCCCCGGACGGATCGCCGCGCGACCCGTTGGCGTGTGACCCGGCGGGACCGCTCGCGGCGGAGGTCATCAAGACCGCCACCGACCCGTACGTCGGTCGGATCTCGATAATGCGGGTGTTCTCCGGCACCCTGCGCCCCGACCTGATCGTGCACGTCTCCGGCCATGGGGCTACCGAGCGCGGTCACGAAGACCACGACGTGGACGAGAAGGTGGGGGCGCTCTCGTCGCCGCTCGGCAAGACGCAGCGCACCGTCACGGAGTGCATCGCGGGCGACATCTGCGCCGTCGCAAAGCTGCAGCGCGCCGAGACCGGAGACACGCTCTCGGCAAAGGACAACGCCCTACTCATCGAGCCGTGGTCGATGCCCGAGCCACTGCTGCCCGTCGCCATCCAGGCGAAGAGCAAGGCCGACGAGGACAAGCTCGGCACCGCGCTCAACCGCCTGGTCGCGGAGGATCCGACACTGCGACTGGAGCGCAACGTCGA
>JBHELW010000115.1:0-4019 GCA_046262915.1 Mycobacteriales bacterium
GAAGAGACCGTCACCCGCAACAACCTCGAGGCGGCGGAAGAGATCGTCCGCCAGCTCCGCCTGCGGGACATCGGCGGGATCATCGTCATCGACTTCATCGACATGATCCTCGAGAGCAACCGCGATCTCGTCGCGCGTCGGTTGACCGAGTGTCTCGGCCGCGACCGCACGAAGCATCAAGTCGCCGAGATCACCTCACTCGGCTTGCTCCAGCTCACGCGCAAGCGGATCAGCCAGGGCCTACTCGAGGCGTTCTCCGAGCCGTGCCCGCACTGCAATGGCCGCGGGCTCATCGTGCACAGCGAGCCAGTGCCGGAGAAGTTGCGCCCGGAGCCGCGCGAGGATCGCCCACCGGCAAAGCCGCGCGTTCCGACGCCGAAGGAGATCGCGGCGGCGGCCAAGGCGGCCGCGGGTGCGAACGGCGACGAGCCGACTGTCGCGACCGAACCGGCCGCCGATGCAGTCGAGCCGCGCGCCGACGCTGCGGGCGGCGACGCAGCCGAAGCGGATGGCGCGGCGCCCGACGACACGCCCGCAAAGAAGCCCGCGCGGCGCCGGCGTAAGCCGAAGGCCGAGCTCGCGACGGTTGGTAGCCCGGAGTGAGCGCTACCTAGTCAGGATCGGGTCAGCGTGTAGGACGGCACCGTGGTTGTGTTGAAGCTGTCGACCCGCACGAAGAATCGCTCACCGGGCGCCACCGTGAACGACAGGCGCGAGCAAAGGGTGCCACCGAAGTCGTCATTGTCGCCGGCGACGATCCCCGACTCGCGGATGACACGAAGCGTCGTGTCGCTCGTGCAGCCACCCCCACCGGTCGAGGTTTGCAGCGTCACCGAGCCGCCAGCGGGCAATGCGTAGCGGAACCAGTCCTCGTCGACGGGGTCGGGAATGCCCCCGCTCACAGCGACCTGAGACTCCGTCACCCGGGTTGCGCAGGCCGGCGCGTTGTCCGCGTCGTAGGCGTTGGCACACGCAACGGCGCTGGTCATGTAGGTGAGTGTGTACGGGCCCGCGCTAGCGTTCTGGTAGGCCCGCACACGCAGGTAGGCGGCTTGGGCGGGCAGCAGGTTCGTGCCGGTCAACTCAGAGCACAGGGTGCCGTTTGCGTCGTCGTTGGTTTCCAGGACGGTGCCGTCAGCGGTGACGACGTCGATGACCGTGTCGAAGTTGCATGCCGTGCGCGCGAGGACCCTGCCGCCCGGCACTACCGGCAGCTGGAACCAGTCGGTGTCACCGATCGGGTAGATCGAGCCCGACAGGTCCCGCGAGCCGGTTGTCGCGGCGGTGAGGATCTGCGAGCACGGGGGCGCGTCATTCGGCTCTGTCTCCGATGCGGCGGCCGCGTGCGTGCTGTCGCACGTGGGCGGTGCGCTAAGGCTCGGCTGCGGCGACGGATTCGGGCTGTCGCTGGGCTCGGCAGAAGGTGACGCAGTAGGTGTGGGCGATGTGGATGACGACGCCGACGGCGAAGCCGATGGCTCCGACGACGTCGAAGCCGACGCGGTAACTGTGACGGTCGCGGTTGGCGCCGGCGAGCTGGACTGCACCGCCGGTGCCGTGCAGACGATGAGTCCGTCGTTGCCGAACCCGCTCACGAACTCACCGGCTGGGCATGACTGCCCCGCAAACGACATGCCGGGTGCACCGCTGGGCCCCGTCGGCCCTGGCGGCCCACTCGGACCTGGCTCGCCCGGCACCCCGCTCGGACCAGGCGCCCCCGGCGACCCACTCAGGCCGTCCGTGCCGCGCGGCCCGGCGGGGCCCGACGGTCCCGGCGCACCAGACGGTCCCGGCGCACCCGACGGTCCAGCCACGCCCGCTGGCCCGGCCGGGCCGGGGCTGCCAGTCGCTCCGGACGGCCCTTGTGGCCCTTCCTGGTTCCACGTCAGCGCGGTCTCGTTCCCCGTGCAGTCGGTGGTCGATCGCACGATGCGGAGCTGACCGCTCTGCTTCTGCACACATGCCGAAATCGTGGTCGCGCCGCCGGCGGCCAACGCGACGCCCCCGCCAAGAACTGCAACTGCGACGAGCCCGGCGAGCGCGGTACGCGCGGGTGCGCCAAGCGGGGGAGAAATCCGGTGGCGAGGTTGGTAGGCAGGCATGGCGACCCCCGAGTGCTCCGCCCCCCGCCGAGAGCCGAGCCGGCCGTCCGCGACCATCGACCCGGAGCAGGGTCGAGAGAAAGCCACGATCACAGCGCGCCGGGACCGCTGACAATGGTCACAAAGGACTATGGACTCGCGCCTAGACCGCGGTGGTGGCGCACGCCAGCAACGCTCGGGTAGCCTTAGCGAGCACCAACGGGTCGTCTGGTGCGACCCCGTCCCGAGCAGCAGGAGCTCTCCCGTGTACGCGATCGTCCGCAGCGGCGGCAAGCAGCACAAGGTCGCCGTTGGAGACCTCGTCGAGGTTGAGAAGCTCCCCGGCGCGGACGGCACGACGGTGACGCTGCCCGCCGTACTCCTCGTCGATGGTGACAACGTCACGCACGCGAGCGCGGAGCTGAAGAAGGCGTCGGTGACGGCAGAGGTCGTTGAGCAGACCAAGGGTCCGAAGATCCGGATCCTGAAGTACAAGAACAAGACCGGTTACCGCAAGCGCCAAGGGCACCGTCAGCAGCTGACGATGCTCCGGGTGACCGGCATCACGCGCGGGGAGTAGCGGGACATGGCACACAAGAAGGGCGCGTCGTCGAGCCGCAACGGCCGCGACTCCAACGCCCAGTACCTCGGCGTGAAGCGCTACGGCGGCGAGTCGGTCACTGCTGGATCGATCATCGTCCGGCAGCGCGGGACGCACTTCCACCCCGGCGACCTCGTCGGTCGCGGTGGCGACGACACACTGTTCGCGCTGTCCGACGGAGCCGTGAAGTTCCACGTCCGTCGCGGGCGCAAGACCGTGAGCGTCGTCCCCGCGGAGTCCGTCTCGGCGTAGGCCGGTGCAGTTCGTCGACCGCGTTGTCCTCCACGCGTCGGCGGGCAGCGGTGGCGCGGGCTGCTCGTCCGTGCACCGGGAGAAGTTCAAGCCGCTCGGCGGCCCCGACGGCGGCAACGGTGGGCACGGCGGCAACATCGCGCTGATCGTCGATCCCGGCGTCACAACGCTTCTCGACTTTCACTTCCACCCGCACCACAAGGCTGCGTCCGGACGCGCCGGCCAAGGCAGCAACCGCAACGGTGCGAACGGCGACGACCTCGTGCTGCGAGTGCCCGACGGCACCGTCGTGAAGTCTGCTGATGGCGCGGTGCTCGCCGACCTCGTCGGCGCCGGCACGACCTACGTCGTCGCGCACGGCGGCCGCGGCGGCCGCGGCAATGCGGCGCTTGCCTCGCCGCGACGGCGCGCGCCGGGGTTCGCCGAGCTGGGCGAACCCGGCGAGACCGCTGACGTCGTCCTCGAGCTGAAGACCGTTGCCGATGTCGCGCTCGTCGGGTTCCCGAACGCCGGCAAGTCGTCGTTGGTCTCCGTGCTGTCGGCCGCCAAGCCGAAGATTGCCGACTACCCGTTCACGACCCTCGCGCCGAACCTCGGTGTCGTCACGGCAGGAGACACCGTCTTCACGGTCGCGGACGTTCCAGGGCTCATCCCCGGCGCGTCGGAAGGTCGCGGTCTCGGCCTGGAGTTCCTCCGCCACGTCGAGCGCTGTTCGGTGCTCGTGCATGTTGTCGACACCGCGACCGAGGAGCCGGGACGCGATCCGGTGAGCGATGTCGAGACCATCGAGCGCGAGCTGTCGGCGTACGGCGGTCTCGCTGACCGTCCGCGGTTCGTCGTACTCAACAAGGTGGATGTCCCCGCTGGGCGCGACCTCGCTGAGATGACCCGCGCCGACCTGGAAGCCCTGGGCTTGCCGGTGCTTACGGCGAGCGCCGCGACGCACGAGGGTGTTGCCGACGTCGCGTTCGCGATGGCCAAGGCGGTTCGCGCCGCGCGCTTGGCCGCGCCGCCCGGTGAGCCGACCCGAACTGTCCTGCGGCCGCGCCCGGTGGACGAGGTCGCGTTCGCCGTGGAGCGCACGA
>JBHELW010000116.1:0-5410 GCA_046262915.1 Mycobacteriales bacterium
GACGTACTCCGCGGGGTCCGGGCTGAACGCCGGCTCGTGTACGCGGGTCTGCCCGAAGTCGAGCAGGTGGCGGAGGTTGCCCCGCAGCAGGTCCCACCCGAAGTAGTGCGGCTCGTGGCAGTCATCGCAGTCGACGACGAGCCCGCGCACCCCGCGTGGCTCCAGCAGGCTGCGGAAGACCTCGAGGTCGGCCAGGTCGGCGAGGACGTCCTCGCGCTCCTCGGGCGCGAGCGGCTCGACCGCGTCGTCCGCGTCGTCGTCGAAGTGCTGGGCCGGGTCTTCCGGGTCACCGGCGAACGGATCGAGCGGGTGATCGTCTTCCACGCCTACAACAGTCTCACGCCGGGTCGCCACCTGGCGCGCGGTCAGTGTGGGGTGTGGGCGACACGCGCAGCGCCAGCGGGCATAGCCAGCCGGGGTCGCGCCGTTACACTGACAGCTTCCCCGAGCTCCCGGTGACGCCGCCAGCGCCGCCGGTATCGGCTATTCCGGACCGAGGAGAAACGCCGTGGCGGACGTCGAGATCGGCATCGGCAAGAGCGGGCGTCAGGCCTACGGGTTCGACGACATCGCCATCGTGCCGAGCCGGCGCACGCGCGACCCGGAGGACGTCTCGATCGCGTGGGAGATCGACGCATTCCGCTTCGAGCTGCCACTGCTCGCGTCGGCGATGGACGGGGTGGTCTCGCCGCGCTCGGCCATCGAGATCGGCAAGCTCGGCGGACTCGGCGTGCTCAACCTCGAGGGGCTGTGGACGCGCTACGACGACCCGGACCCGCTGCTGGACGAGATCGCGACGCTCGATGACGCGACGGCGACCAAGCGGATGCAGGAGATCTATGCCGAGCCGGTCAAGGAGCACCTGATCGGCCAGCGCATCGCTGAGATCAAGGCCGCGGGCGTGACCACCGCGGCGAGCCTGACGCCGCAGAAGACGGTGCGCTTCCACCAGACGGTGATCGAGTCCGGCGTAGACATCTTCGTCATCCAGGGGACGGTCGTCTCCGCCGAGCATGTGTCGAGCCGCGCGGAGCCTCTCAACCTCAAGAAGTTCATCGCCGAGCTCGACGTGCCGGTCATCGTCGGTGGCTGCGCGTCGTTCTCCACGGCGCTGCACCTCATGCGCACCGGGGCAGCCGGCCTGCTCGTCGGCGTCGGCCCGGGTCATGCCTGCACTACTCGTGGTGTGCTCGGTGTCGGCGTACCGATGGCGACCGCGATCGCCGACGCGGCGGGGGCGCGGATCCGTTACCTCGACGAGTCGGGCGGCCGCTACGTCCACATCATCGCCGACGGCGGCATGCGTACTGGTGGCGACATCGCGAAGGCGATCGCCTGCGGCGCCGACGCGGTGATGATCGGGTCGCCGCTGGCGCGAGCCATCGAGGCGCCCGGCCGCGGCTACCACTGGGGAATGGCGACGTTCCACCCGGACCTGCCGCGCGGCACGCGCGTCAAGACGACGACGCTCGGCACGATGAAGGAGATCCTCGTCGGCCCCGCGCCCGTCAACGACGGGACGATGAACCTCTTCGGCGGCCTGCGCACGTCGATGGCGACGACCGGCTACGCCAACCTCAAGGAGTTCCAGAAGGCGGAGGTCATGGTCGCGCCGTCGCTGCAGACGGAGGGCAAGAGCCTTCAGCGCAGCCAGGGCGTCGGCATGGGCGCCGGCCGCTAACGCGCGAGCGCTCGTACCCAGCACCCGAACCCAGCGCTTTGTCCGTCGTTTCGCGTCACCCGTGACGCGAAACAACGGACAAACCCAGCGGGACGTGAGGCGCTATTGCCGGTGATCGACCGGCATTAGCACCTCATATCGCGGGCGTTTAGCGTCAGGCGCTGTCGGGGTCCGTACCGCGGAAGACGTCGAGCCCGGCGCGGGCAGTGTGCTGAACCTTCTTGCGCAACATGGGTGTCCAGCCGAGCAGGAGTCCTGGCAGGCCGAGAGCTTGGCGCGCCCAGCGGTGGAACCCGAACTCGTCGCGCTGGCCGGTGATGCGCCCGGAGTCGTCGAAGCGGAACGTTGACCGCACCTTGTTCATCACCGATCGCCCGGTCTGGGCGAACGTGTAGGTAGCCACCCAGAACGCGCTGCCCGCGTGCTCATCCGCGGTCGACTCGACGAGCACGACCTTGAGGTCGCGTGCCCGGCTCGTCAGCATGCGCCACATCGCCCCGGGCTCACCATCGGACAGATCCGTGAAGACCGGGTCGGCGAACGTCGCACCCGGTGCGTAGCAGGCGGCCATCGTGGCACCGTCGCGCTCGGCGAACGCGGCGTAGAACCGTGCGATCGTGCGCTGGTTGTCGGCCTTCGCCATTCGGTCAACGTAGTGAAGACGTGTCCGAACCCGCAGGAACCGCCGCGCGAGCCGCCGAAGTAGGAGGTCCCAGCACCTCGGAGGCGCGAGTGCGCGTTCGCCTGCTCGTCGCGGTAGCCGCGGCCGCCACACTGCTCGGTGCCGCGCCCGGGCTTGCCATCGGTCAGAAGCCGCAGATCACTGATCCCCCGGGCGACGCCCTCGGCTCGCGGGCGTCGCTGGACATCGTCTCGGGCACTTTCGATACGTCGGGCATCGTGACCAAGGTCGGCCGTCGCACGACCTACACACCGAAGTCGTTCGTCGGAACGCTGACGCTGGCTGGACCGCCGGAGGCGGGACCCGGCTACGCGTACTACCTGAACGCTGACGTAGCGGGCTGCGGCGGCTTTCAGCTGGCGTACGCGCCGGGCACCGTCTTCGCGTCAACCGTGGGCGCAGCGACGCTGTACACGGACTGTGGTAGCCCGCCGGACGAGACAGGTTCCACGAGCACGCTCATCACCGTTGAGGCAACGATTGCTGGCAACGCGATCGTCTGGACCGTCGGCCTCAAGAGCCTCCCGCAGGAGATCAAGCTCGGCAGTGTCTTCAGCAACCTGTCGGCGTACACCGACATCGTCGAGCCGGTGCTTGGGGTGATCGGCCCGGGGTACCTCACGGATGTCCTATGGGTGGACTCGGCGACGTCGGACAAGACCTGGAAACTCGGGTAGGAGTCGTCATCATGCGCAAGCGCATCTCGGTCCTGGGTGTCCTTCTCACAGCCGGTGCGGCGGCCGCGCTGCCCGCGCACGCGTTGCTGCCGCGCGCCGGATGTGCCGACATCGTCGACGCCAAGGGTGACGGAACGGCGGTCGTCGTGGCGACGACGCTGCCGAACGACGACGACCTCGACATCACATCCGTGTCCTTCCGCACGACCCCGGCCACGATCGAGGCCTACGTGACGGTCGCGAAGTACAGCGCCGCCGGCCCGGAACTCGGCACGGGGCACAAGTTCGACTTCGGCTTCACGGCCAACGGCAAGACGTTCGTCTTCGCATCCGACAAGACCGCGACGGTCAACGGCAGCGCGAACGCCGCGATCAAGGTGACGAGCTCGGTCGAGGCCAACACCGTCGTGATCTCCGTCGACCGGCCGAGCCTGGATGCGGGAGCCGGCGCGGCCGTCAGCGACGGCACGGTCGCCACCGCGGTCGCGGCGCACTCCGCGATGACCGAGCCGGGTGGTGTGAGCTTCGCCGCAGACACCGCGACGGCGAAGGACGCCGACGCCGCCCACTACGAAATCGGCGCCAGCGCCTGCTTCGAGGGGCCACCGGGCCTCCTCCGCTACGTCGGGAGCGTGGCGGCACAGTGGGGCGACTCGGTCCGCGTCGCCGCTGAGCTGACTGACGATGGCGGCAAGGAGGGCGTTGCGGGCAAGCGCATCACCTTCCGAATCGGCACCGCGACGGCGACCGCGACGACGAACCGTGACGGACGCGCGGAGACGCGGATGGCGGTGTCCGCCGACGCGGGCAGCTACACGCTCAGCGCGTCCTACGCCGGCGACGCATCGGTCGGTCACGCGTCGACAACCGCGGGCTTCACCGTCAAGCTCGAGACCACGCGCATCGCGATCAGCGGCGACGCCTCGGCCGGCTTCACGATCACCCTCACCGACGACGACGGCCAGCCTGTCTCGAATGAAGAGGTGGAGTGGACGGTCGACGGCAAGAGCGCGGGCAAGACCAAGACGGACGGCCACGGCCGCGCGAAGTTCAAGGGTGGCAAGCGCGGGTCGAAGGTCGGCGCGAAGTACCACGGCCACGGTGGTCGCTACGGCGGCTGTGCGGGCGGCAAGACCGGCTGACCGGCCTCGCAACCGTCACGGCTTCCTGAGCACCATCCAGTCCTCGACCTCGCGGAACCCCATCGCGCGGTAGACCGACAGCCCCTCCGGGCTGGACTGCAGCCACGCCAGGTCGGCGCCGGCGGCAGCGCCCGCGGCCACGACAGCACCCGTCACCGCGCGCCCGAACCCTCGCCGGCGATGGCTCGACAGTGTCGCGACGCCGAATACGCCGACCGCCGCGGCGGAGAGCACGCCGGTAGCGCAGGCAACCGGTCGTCCTCCCGACTCCGCTAGGTACGGAAGACACGCCGGCTCGCTGAGCATGGCCGGCGGCGCGTACGCGTCCGCAATCGCGGGTGGAAAGCCGTAAACCTCGACCTGGATGGCGTTGTACGCCGCGAGGTCGGCCAACGACGACACCGCGCGCGTCGCGCCCAGGTCGCCGAAACACGCCGGCAGCTCGAGCGCCATCATCGGGCGGCGCATGAGTTCCTCGTAGCCGCGGTCATGCAGCGCGCGCTCCAGCCGCGGGAAGCGGCCGACCGGCAACGCGAAACCGTGGCCGATGATGCCGTGCTCGGCGCGCCAGGCCTCCGCCCAGTGCACCGCGTCCGCCGCGTCGTCTGGCTCGTGCACCGCGAGTCCCGGGTTCAGCGACTCCTCGGGCAGGCCGGTGACGGGCAGCAGGAGCCCGTCGTACTCGCCGACGCGGCCAGTTGGCTGCAGCACCTCGGCTTGCAGTCGCCACGCCGCCGCGTGGCCGGCGGCAATCCGCTCGCGGACGTCGCGCATGTCTCTCCTTTCAGCACGTGCCGCGCAGATAGACTCACAGAACCTTCCCGCCGCGCGCCCCAAGCCCGAAGAGGGTCCGTTGAGCGTTCCCGACGTCGGTTTCGACACCGTCCTCGTCGTCGACTTCGGCGCGCAGTACGCGCAGCTCATTGCGCGCCGGGTCCGCGAGTGCCACGTCTACAGCGAGATCGTCCCGTGGCACATGCCGCTCGCCGAGATGCTCGCGAAGCGGCCGAAGGCGATCGTGCTCTCGGGCGGCCCCAAGTCGGTCTACGCCGACAACGCGCCCGCCGTTGACGCGGCGCTGTTCACCACCGGCGTCCCGACACTCGGCATCTGCTACGGCCACCAGGCGATGGCGCAGGCGTTGGGCGGCGTCGTCGAGCGGACGGGCATCGCCGAGTACGGCGGGACGACGCTCACCGTCGACACGCCTGGGCTGCTGTTCGCCGAG
>JBHELW010000117.1:0-1167 GCA_046262915.1 Mycobacteriales bacterium
ACGTCGGGGAACTCGCGCGCGACGAGGTCCGCCGACGTGTCGCGCGACGCGTTGTCGACGACCCACGTCTCCGCGTCGCCCGCCGCCACGTCCTGCGCGGCGAGCGCGCGCAGGCAGTCGCCGATCAGCCGCTCGCCGTTGTAGTTGAGGACGATGACCGTCGCTCGTGGCTCAGCCACGGGCGACCACGTAGACCTCGTTCGGCTGGTACAGCGCGTCGAGCAGCTTGCTGTGCGCGAAGTGCAGCGCACGCAGCTGCTCCTGGGTCTCGGTGAGCCGCTCGGCGAGCACGGAGATGACGTGCCCGAGCCGGCCGATCTCGGTCAGCTGCCCCTCGCCACCGCGCCGCTTCGGCGGCTTCTCCGGCGTCGCCTCCCGGATCGCCAACGCGACCTCGGCAGTGAGCGGCTCGTGTACGACGGGAGGCACCGCGTCCGTGCCGGGGGGAGGGCCGCCGTAGTTGGCCGGGTTGCTCCCGCTCTCCACGACCTGCAGGCCCGCGTCGGTGCAGAGGAACCCGATCAGGTCTGGGTCGTAGAACCGCACGTGCGTCGGGTCACGCCAGAAGTCGCGGGTGAGGACCGCGAGGCAGGCCGCGTTGGGCACAACTGCGACGAACGCGCCGCCGCTGCGCAGCGCGCGGCGTACGGCGGTCAGCAGCCGCGCGGCAACCGTGGGCTCGAGGTGCTCGATGAAGTGCGCGCAGAACACGCCACCCAGCGATCCCGGTTCGAGGCTCTCCAGGTGCGCGATGCCGTCCCCGAGCACCACGTCGAGCCCCGCGGCGCGCGCGGCGTCGACCATGCCCTCGTCGTTGTCGACACCGCTCGCCGCGATGCCCGCCGCCCGCAGCAGGTCGAGGAACTCGCCGCGGCCGCTGCCGAGCTCGAGCACCGGCCCTGCGTCCGCGAAGAACGGCACGTAGTGCGCGAGGACCGCCCGCGAGTGGTCGCGGTCGTAGCGCATGTAGTCGTAGTACGCGCTCTCGGTCCGGCTCATCGCGTCGTCACGTCGCTCTGGTAGACGACGTCGACGATCCCGTGCGACTCCGTCGGACCAACGACCCGCAGCGCCTCGCTGTGCCGGCGCACCGCCTGCACATACCCGTCGGGGTGCGTGACGACGACGGCCAGCGCGAAGAGCCCCTGGATCGCGGGCAGCGCCGGG
>JBHELW010000118.1:0-2318 GCA_046262915.1 Mycobacteriales bacterium
TGCTGCTCCTCGACGGCGGCGCGCTGCTCGCCCGGCCGGACCTGCGCGCGGGCGAGGAGGCGCTGCGCCGGTGGCTGGCGGCGGCCGCGCTGGCGCGACCGCGCACCGACGGCGCCGTCGTCGTCGTTATGGCCGACAGCACCCTGCGCCCGGTCCAGGCACTCGTCCGGTGGGACCCGACGTCGTTCGCGGCGCAGGAGTACGACGAGCGGCTCGCCCTGGGCTTCCCCCCCGCGACCCGGATGGCCGCGGTCGACGGCGCGGCGCTCGCCGTAGCCGAGCTCATCGCCGCCGCGCAGCTCCCGCCGAGCGTTGACGTGCTCGGGCCGGTCGCTACGGCTGACGGCGAGCGCGCGCTGTTGCGTGCGCCGCAGGCGAGCGGCGCGGAGCTGGCGAGTGCCCTCGCCCGGGCGCTGGCCGCCCGGTCCGCACGCAAAGCGGCGCTCCCAGTCCGGGTCGAGCTGGACCCATTAGTCCTCGTCTAGTCGTCCCCGTCTGGGCCGACGCCGCAGCGGTTCACGCGGGAACCGTTCGTAGACTGCGCCTTCCCGAGCGAGGAGCGAGTCAGGTGGCGGTGCAGCAGATCCGGATCATTGGTGATCCCGTGCTGCGCACACCCGCCGAGCCCGTGACCACGTTCGACAAGGAGCTCCGCGTGCTCGTCCGCGACCTCACCGACACGATGCGCGACGCGCCGGGCGTTGGTCTGGCCGCACCACAGATCGGCGTCGGCCTGCGGGTGTTCACCTACGAGGTCGATGGCGTCACCGGTCACCTGGTCAACCCGCGCATCACCGACCGCAGCGAAGAGGAGCAGGACGGCGAGGAGGGCTGCCTGTCCGTGCCCGGGTTGTCGTACGAGCTCAAGCGCGCACATCGAGCGGTGGCGACCGGCGTGAACATGTACGGCGACCCGGTCGTCGTCGAGGGCACCGAGTTTCTCGCCCGCTGCCTGCAGCACGAGACCGATCATGTCGACGGCATCGTCTTCATCGACCGGCTCGATCCGGCGACCCGACGCCAGGCGATGAAGGACATCCGCGAGCAGATCTGGGCCACGGGTGAGCCGGCCCCGCGGATCAAGGTGTCGCCCCACCCGACCAACGGCCTGGCGCTCTAGCCGCGGTGCGCGCGGTCTTCGCCGGTACGCCGGACGCGGCGGTGCCGGCGCTCATCGCGCTGCTCGCGTCGCGGCATGAGGTCGCGGCTGTGGTCACCCGGCCGCCCGCGGCCGCCGGGCGGGGCCGGCAGCTGCGCGCATCTGCAGTTGCGGAGGTGGCGGCGGCGAACGGCGTGCCCATCCTCACGCCGGCGCGGGCACGCGACCCGGAGCTGCTCGCACAGCTGCGCGAGCTCGCCCCTGACGTCTGCCCCGTTGTCGCCTACGGCCAGCTCATCCCACCCGCGCTGCTGGCGGTCCCCGCGCACGGCTGGGTCAACCTGCACTTCTCGCTGCTGCCCGCGTGGCGCGGCGCCGCGCCCGTACAGCACGCGATCCTGCATGGCGATGAGGTGACGGGCGCGACGACGTTCCTCCTCGAGGAGGGGCTCGACACCGGTCCGGTGCTCGGCGTCGTCACCGAGGTGATCCGGCCGCGCGACACCGCCGCCGACCTGCTGGCGCGGCTCGCGGCGTCGGGCGCACGGTTGCTGGTCGCAACTCTCGACGGGCTCGAGGACGGGTCGCTCGTTGCCGTCCCGCAACCGCGCGACGGCATCTCGCTCGCGCCGAAGGTGACCGTCGACGACGCGCGCGTCGACTGGACCGCGCCGGCGATCCACCTCGACCGGCGGATCCGCGCCATGACCCCGGCACCGGGTGCCTGGACGACGTTCCGGCGCGACCGGCTCAAGATCGGGCCCGTTGTGCCCGTCGACGCCGGCGACCCGTTGCCGCCCGGCCAAGTCCGCGCCGCGGACGGCGCGCTACTCGTGGGAACCGCCACGTCGCCGGTCGCACTGTCGACCGTCCAGCCACCCGGGCGCGCGGCGATGCCCGCCGTCGACTGGGCGCGCGGCGCGCGGCTGACCGCGGACGAGGCACTCGGCTAGTGACGCGCGCGAGGCCGACGCCGCGGCGCGTTGCGTGGGAGCTGCTGCGCGCGGTGCATGACCGCGGTGCCTACGCCAACCTCACGCTGCCCGCGCTGCTCGAGGCAAGCGGCCTCGACGAGCGGGACCGCGCGCTCGCGACCGAGATCGGCTACGGCGCGCTGCGCGCGGAAGGGACGCTCGACCACGTCGTCGCGCAGTGCGCGTCGCGGCCCCTCGCGTCCATCGGCCCGGCGTTGCTCGACGTGCTCCGCGTCGGGGCCTAC
>JBHELW010000119.1:0-2428 GCA_046262915.1 Mycobacteriales bacterium
CGTCGGCTGTCGAGCTGGCGTAGCCGCTCGTGGGACGCGTGCACGTAAGCGCGGGCGACCGCGGACGACGTGTGGTCGATGAAGTCGATCCACCGCGCGGCCAGCTCGGCGAGCAGATGCTCTTCGCCGGGGAGCGTCGCGGCGACAATGGCGTCCCAGGTCACGCGACCCGCGATGCGGTAGGCGTGCAGCACCGACTCGAGCGGCACGCCCATCTGCAGGCGGGCCCGACCAGACGACTCGAAGCCGCGCAGCAGCCGTGGCTCAACGGGCTTGTCCGCGAGGAAGGTGTCGAAGAACGTCGTGACGACGCTGCGCGACATCGGCAGCACTTCTTCGGTCATCTGCGCCGGAGTCATCGACGCATACTCGGGAATCTCCCGTTGGTAGGCCTCACCCATCGTCTGCACGAGCGCGTCGAGGGTGGCGAGGACGCGCGTCGCGATCGCCGTCGCGCTCGTCGTGTTGGCACGGCCCGACAGCCGTCGCACGTTGCTCGTGCCGTCGGTCATGACTGTGCCCGCCGGGGAGCCGCACGCTTCCGCGCGATAGCCGTCTTCTTGGTGGTCGTCTTCTTAGTTGCGGGCTTCTTGGTGGCTGGCGTCTTCCCGACGCGCTTGCGTCCTGTCAACGACGTCGCTACGCCGGCGCGCAGCAACCTGCCGACGCCGAGGTAGGCGGCGACCTGCGCCTGGTCGAGATCGCTGACCGCGCCGGAGTAGACGATGCGCCCGACCTGCAGGATGTGCGCGGTCTCCGCAAGCCGCAGCCCGAAGCTGACGTTCTGCTCGACCAGCACCATCGTCACGCCGCTCGCCGCGACCTCGCGCAGAGTCGCGAAGAGCTCCTCGACGACCTTCGGTGCGAGGCCGGCCGACGGCTCGTCGACCAGGATGAGTGTCGGCTCGGCCATCAGCGCCCGCGCCACCGCGAGCGACGCCTGCTGCCCGCCCGACATGGTGCCGGCGATCTGGCTACGGCGCTCCGCGAGTACCGGGAACCGGTCGTAGACGCCATCCAATGTCGACGCGTAGCGCGACCGGTCGCGGCGGCGCAGCACGTATGCACCGAGGCGGAGGTTCTGCTCGACGGTCAGCCCGGCGAACACGTTGCGCCCTTGCGGCACGTGCGCCATGCCCAGCCGTACTCGGGACTCGGCCGCGAGGGTGGTGATGTCCTGGCCCGCGAAGGTGATGCGACCGGCGCGCGCCGGCACGATGCCGGCGAGCACCTTCATCGACACGCTCTTGCCGGCGCCGTTCAGCCCGAAGATGCCGGCGATCTCGCCGCTGCCGACGGAGTAGGACAGGCCGTGCAGGACGGTCGTGTTGCCGAACCCGGCGTAGACGTCGTCGACAGTCAGCAGCGCGCCGTTGGCTGTCATACCAGCGCCCCCTCACCGAGGTAGGCGCCGACGACCTCGGGCAGCGCGGCGACTTCCCGCGCCACGCCGGACGCGATCACCCGGCCGGCGTCGAGAACGTAGAGGTCGTCGCACAGGTCGAGGACCATCGGAATGTTGTGCTCGATCAGCAGGACGGTGCGGCCGAGCTGGTCGCGGATGTCCGCGAGACGTACGGCGAGGTTCTCCGCCGCACCGGGCGACATGCCCGCCGACGGCTCGTCGAGCATGACGAGCTCTGGCGCGGTGACCAGCACGCAGCCGAGCTCGACGATGCGCTGCTGGCCGTGGGAGAGGAACTTCACGGGCGTGTCGGCGTAACGCTCGAAGCCCAGCGCACGGACCGCCTCGGTCGCGCGTTCGCGCAGTTCGCGCTCGGCGCGGCGAGTGCGCGGCAGCGTAAGCAGCGCCTCCGACACGGAGTAGCGGGCAACCGAGTGCTGCGCGAGCAGCAGGTTCTCCGTGACCGAGAGATCCTTCGCCAGCCCGATCAGCTGGAAGGTGCGACCGATGCCTGCTGCCGCGCGGGCGTGCGGGCCCGCGCCGGTGACGTCGCGCCCGAGCAGCTCGATGTGGCCGCCGTCGGTACGCACCAGCCCGGAGATCGCGTTGAACAGCGTGGTCTTGCCGGCGCCGTTCGGGCCGATGAGGCCGACGATCCGGCCACGCGGCACCTCGAGCGACGCGTCGTCGACCGCGACCAGACCGCCGTAGCGCACGGTGACGTTGCGCGCTCGCAGCAGCGGCGCGCCCTCGGGTTCACGGGGGCGCTCGTCGAGCCCGACGGGCCGGGGCAGGTCGGGAAGCCGCGGCAGCGCCACGTCCTCGCCGTCATCGCCGGCCCGCTCCCGGGCGCGCGCCGCGCGCCGCTCGCGTCCCTCCTGCAGCGCCTGTGCCACGCCGCCGGGGTGCTTGGTCACCGCGTAGAGCAGCAACGCCGACCCGACGAGCACGTCCCATTCGCGCAGCCCGCGGAACAGCTGCGGAAGCGCGGCATAGAGGAACGCCGCGATCACTACTCCGGGC
>JBHELW010000120.1:0-13435 GCA_046262915.1 Mycobacteriales bacterium
CTGGCGGTCGCGAGCGTCTCGGTCGAGGTGCGGATCGCGCTGACGTCGGAGCCGTCGAGGGCCGCGCGGAGCGAGCCCATCGCCGCCTCGACCTCACTCTTGAGCTCGTCGCCGACCTTGTCGCCGTTCTCCTTGAGGAACTGCTCGGTCTGGTAGAGCAGGGACTCGCCGGTGTTGCGGGTCTCCGCCTCTTCCTTGCGGCGCTTGTCCTCGTCGGCAAACTCCTCCGCCTCGCGCATCATCCGGTCGATGTCGTCCTTCGGCAGGGCTGAGCCGCCGGTGATGGTCATCGACTGCGCCTTACCCGTGCCGAGGTCCTTCGCGGACACGTGCACGATGCCGTTGGCGTCGATGTCGAACGTGACCTCGATCTGCGGCACGCCCCGCGGCGCAGGCGGCAGCCCGGTGAGCTCGAACATGCCGAGCCGCTTGTTGTAGGCGGCCATCTCGCGCTCGCCCTGGTAGACCTGGATTTGCACCGACGGCTGGTTGTCGTCGGCCGTCGTGAAGATCTCCGAGCGCTTCGTCGGAATCGTCGTGTTGCGCTCGATGAGCTTCGTCATGATCCCGCCCTTGGTCTCGATGCCGAGGGAGAGCGGTGTGACGTCGAGGAGCAGGACGTCCTTGACCTCACCGCGCAGGACACCGGCCTGCAGGCTCGCGCCCACAGCGACGACCTCGTCCGGGTTGACGCCCTTGTTGGGCTCCTTGCCGCCGGTCAGCTCCTTGACCAGGTCGACGACGGCGGGCATCCGGGTCGACCCGCCGACCAGCACCACGTGGTTGATCTGGCTCACGGAGATGCCGGCGTCCTTGATGGCCTGGTGGAACGGGCCCTTGCACTTGTCCAGCAGGTCGGCCGTCATGCGCTGGAAGTCCGCACGGGTGAGCTTCTGCTCGAGGTGTAGCGGCCCTTCTGCGCTCGCCGTGATGTAGGGCAGGTTGATGTGGCTCTCGCTCGCCTGGGAGAGCTCGATCTTGGCCTTCTCGGCAGCCTCACGAAGCCGCTGCAGGGCCATCTTGTCCTTGGCCAGGTCGATGCCGTGGCCGTTCTGGAACTCCTTGACGAGCCAGTCGACGATCCGCTGGTCCCAGTCGTCGCCGCCGAGGTGCGTGTCGCCGGAGGTCGCCTTGACCTCGACGACGCCCTCGCCGATCTCGAGCAAGCTGACGTCGAACGTCCCGCCGCCGAGGTCGAAGACGAGGATGGTCTGGTCCGCGCCGCCCTTGTCGAGGCCGTAGGCGAGGGCTGCCGCGGTGGGCTCGTTGACGATCCGGAGCACGTTGAGGCCGGCGATCTTGCCTGCCTCGGTCGTCGCCTGCCGCTGCGCGTCGTCGAAGTACGCCGGGACGGTGATCACGGCGTCGGTGACGGGCTCCCCGAGGTAGGCCTCCGCGTCCCGCTTGAGCTTCTGCAGGATGAACGCGCTGATCTGCTGCGCGGTGAAGCTCTTGCCGTCGACATCGGTTTTCCACTCGGTGCCCATGTGCCGCTTCACCGAGCGGATGGTTCGCTCGACGTTGGTCACCGCTTGCCGCTTGGCGACCTCTCCGACCAGCACCTCGCCGTTCTTGGCGAACGCGACGACCGAGGGCGTCGTCCGGCTGCCCTCGGCGTTGGCGATCACGCTCGGTTCGCCGCCTTCGAGCACAGCGACGACTGAGTTGGTGGTGCCCAGGTCGATCCCGACTGCTCGTGCCATGTTTGTGCTCCCCTAGCGAAGTTGATGTTGAGTCTCGTCTGCTCAAGTATCCGAACGCGGTGGCCGCGAGTCAACGGTTCTTGAGCGCTATCGGCTCAACTTTTCTGCGCGCGGTGCTATTCCCGCGCCGACAGGGTCGTCAGGGTGTGCTCCGCGCTGGCGACCGCCGCCGATAGCGGCACGTCCACGCCGTCGTCCTCGTCTCCCGTCTCGAGCGACGCGACGACCGGGTCCTCGGTCGTAAAGAGTCCCGCTACGACGACGCCCATCCGGCGGCCCGCTAGGCGAGCCGCGCGGGCGAGCCGGGCAGCGGCGCGGTCCTCGCCGCAACGTGCGGCCAGACCCGCAGCGGCGTAGACGCACACGACCGCGTCCACGTCGAGGTCGAGGTCGACGGCGATCCGCAGCGCGCGAAGGAGTTCCGCGGCGGCGGTGGACAACTCGCTCCGCGCGACCGCAAGCGCCGCGAGAGACATCGCGGTGAACCCGATCGCGCGGGCCTCCGCGGACCGCTCCGCGGCCGCCGCCGCGGCGAGCAGCCAGGTGTCCGCACTCGCCAGGTCCCCCGTACTGAGCGCCAGATCGCCACGCACCAACGCCGCGCGGCTGTGCAGCCGCGGATTGTCGGTAAGCCGTGCCGCCGCCAGCGCCCGCTCCGCGAGCGCGGTCGCGGTGGCGGCGTCTTCCTCCAGGGGGGTGAGGAAGTAGCACGCCATCACCTCGTTGGCCACGTCGCCCCCGGCGGCGGCAAGCTGCAGCGCCTCGGTGAAGTGGCCGCGCGCCGTATGTCGGTCACCGACGCGCGCATCCAGGGCACCGAGGTTGATGAGCGCGAGGTTCCGCACGGGCAGCTCCACCCCGCCCGCGGCCGCAACGAGCTGGCCGAGGTAGCGACGGCCCTCCTCGATGTGCCCACGCAGCCAGAACGGAAAGACGGTGGTGGCGATCTCCAGCCCCATGACCGGGTCGGCGGTGATGCTGAAGTCCAACGCCGCGCGCACGTTGTCCGCGTCCTGGGCGATGTCCGCGCTGTCGAAGTTGTCACCGCGCTCCGCCACAACGAACCTCGCGCACCATTCCAGATGCCGCCGCTGCACGGCGGGCGTCGCGCCTCGCTCCGTTAAGGCCTCCGCCGCGAACTGGCGCACCGGCTCGAGCATGCGCAGCCGGGTCGCAGCGTCCAGCTCGTCCGTGACGAGCAGCGACTTCGCAGCTAGAGCGCCGGTCACCGCCAGCGCGTCGATCGAGCCCGATGCCGCGCAGACCGCAGCGGCCGCATCGATGGTGAAGCCGCCGCGGAACACGCTCAACTGTTCGAAGAAGTAGCGCTCCGCCTCGGCCAGCAGGTCGACGCTCCACCCGATCGCGGCGCGCAACGTCTGGTGGTGCTCCGGCCCGCCGCGCGTAGATCCCAAGACGTCGAAGCTGCGCTCGAGGCGCGCCGCGACCTCCGCGGGTGACACGACGGCGCTGCGCGCGGCCGCGAGCTCGAGCGCGAGCGGAATGCCTTCGAGACGGCGGCAGATTTGGGCGACTGCCGGCAGGTTCTCGGCGGTGAGGCTGAATCCCGGTCGGCTCTGGGCGACGCGGTCGACGAAGAGTCGGACCGCCGCGACAGTGGCCGCGTCCTGGAGACGCACGTCGCCGTCCGCCCGCGGCGTCGTCAGCGGCGGCAGGTGCCACACGGTCTCACCCGGCAACGAGAGCGGCTCGCGGCTGGTCGCGACGACGGCGACATCCGCTGTCGTCGAGAGCAGGGAGTCGACGAGCGCGGCGACCGCGTCGAGTAGGTGCTCGCAGTTGTCGATCAGGAGCAGGATCCGGCGGCTTCGCAGTTGCTCACCGAGCACACCCAGCAGGGGGCGCCCGGGTTCGGGTGTGACGCCGACGCACGCGGCGACGAGCTCGACGACGTGTGCCGGTTCTCGCACCGACGCGAGCTCGACCAGCCACGGTCCGTCCGGCGCGTAGTCGCGCTTGAGGGCCAATCCGAGCTCGACGGCGAGCCGGCTCTTGCCAGCGCCGCCAGCGCCCACGACGGTCACCAGCCGATTCGCGACCAGGAGCTCGCGCAGCTCTGCGAGCGCGGACTCGCGTCCGACGAAGCTTGTCCGCTGCAAGGGCAGGTTGTCGGTCGCCTGCCGACGCGCACGCAAGACGGGGAACTCTCGACGCAATGACGGATGCGACAGCTGGTAGATCGGCTCCGCAACGTCAAAGTCCTTCAGGCGGTAGCGGCCCAAGTCGACGAAGCTCACGCTGGCAGGCAGCGGGCGCGCCGCGCTGGCCGCCGCCGCAGAGGCCGTGACTTGCCCGCCGTGCGCGACCGCCGAGACTCGCGCCGCCTGGTGCACGGCGACGGCAACGTAGCGACCATTCACCGGCGCGGCGGGGCCGGTGTGCAGCCCCATGCGGACGGCGACCGCTGAGTCGCCCGGCCAGGCGTAGCCGCTCAGTGCCGCCTGCGCGCGGAGAGTTGCCGCGACGGCGTCGACGGCCGAGCCGAATGCCGCGAACACGGCGTCGCCCTCGCAGTCGACGACGACCCCGTGATGCTGCTCGACCGCTGCCCGGATCAGCTCGCGCTGCGTCTCGAGCACACCGGCGTAATCCGGGCCGAGGGCACGCAGCACGCGCGTCGAGCCCTCGACATCGGTGAAGAGGAACGTCACCTCCCCACTGGGCAGCGCCGTCATGTCGCGGGCGCGACCGCACCTGTTACGTGCATCCGCGTGCCGGCTCGCACGCCGTGTTCGGGGAAGAACCCGGCCGGCGCCTCGACCGCGCGGTCGTACGGCCCCGTCGCTTCGTAAACCGTGCAGTCGGCGCCGTCGCCAGCACGGCACGGGACCATCTCCGCGGTCGAGACGACCGCGTCGCCGTCGACGTAGGCGATGGACAAGGGGATGAGCGTCCCGAACATGTAGAAACCGACCGTCACGCGGCCTGGGAAGACGAAGAGCATCCCGGCATCGGGCGCCAGAGCACGACGCTGCATGAGCCCGCGGGCACGCTGATCCGGTCGCCGCGCGACCTCGGCATGCAGCGGTGGCGCACCATCGAACGCGACGGCGACGACGGGGTCGAAACCCCCCGCCGGCGCGGGTGGCAAACCGGGTGGCTCTCCGCTGCTTGCCGCAGACGATGCCGGCGCGGTTGCCCTCGGGGAGCCGGCGCAGGAAAGCGTCATCGCCGAGAGTGCGGCAATCGCGAGGGCGTGGCGCAGCGTCACCCCACAACCGTGGCATACGCCGTGGCCTACCGTGACGACATGCAGTCGCTGCGGAACCCGGTCGGCGGGCCGTCGGTGCGGACCAGAGTCGTCGCCGCGCTCGTCGTGATCGGGCTCGTCATCCTGACCGCACCGATCGTCGTGCTGCCGCTCGTCCACGCCTTCGGCCGCGCGTTGTTCTGAGCAGTTTCCAGCGCCGCCGCGTGCGGCCGTAGGCTGCCGCGGACGAGGCGGTCCGGCGCCCGGCCGGCCGGTCGAGCGCACGAAGGACGAACCCGCCGATGCAGGTTTTCGCGATCGTCGTCTCGCTGGCGGTCACCGTCGTGGCCGTCGCGCTCATCGGACGGGCGGCCGCGTTCCTCGTTCGCCTGGTGCGCACCGGGCGACCCGCGCCAGACCGGTTCGACCAGCCCGCGCGTCGGCTCAAGACGACGCTTGAGGAGACACTCGGCCACACCCGCATGCTGCGGTGGACCGGCATCGGTGCCGCGCACTGGGCAGTCTTCGTCGGCTTCATCCTGCTGTTTGCGACGCTCGTCGAGGCTTACGGCGAGCTGTTCCAGCCGGCGTTCCGGCTGCCGGTCGTGGGGCGATACGACGCGTACGGCCTGGTCGTCGAGCTCGTCACGCTCGCGACGTTCCTCGGGATCGTCGCGCTCATCATCGTGCGCCAGGCGAACCACCCGTCGGCGACGTCGCGCAAGTCACGGTTCGCTGGGTCGAACCGCTGGCACGCGTACTTCGTCGAGTCGGTCATCGTCGTCGTCGCGCTGTGCATCTTCACACTCCGCGGCCTGCGCGTCGCCGAGGGAACATTCCCCTACGGCGGGTCCAGCTTCATCAGTCACTTCCTCGGCGACCACCTCTTCTCCGGGCTGTCGGGCCACGCGGTCCGCAACGCGATCCTCGCGGTCGCGACGCTGAAGATTGTCGTGTCCATGGCGTGGTTCGTCGTGGTCGCCGCGACACCCAACATGGGTCTCGCCTGGCACCGCTTCACCGCGCCCGTGAACATCTTCTTCAAGCGGCAACCGAGCGCCCTGGGTCCGCTGCTGCCGATGGCGGTCGACTTCGAGAACCCGCGCGACGACGACGCCTACGGCGCCGGCAAGATCGAGGACTTCTCGTGGAAGGCGATGCTCGACCTGGCAACCTGCACGGAGTGCGGCCGGTGCCAGAGCCAGTGTCCGGCGTGGAACACCGGTAAGCCGCTCAGCCCCAAGCTGCTGATCATGAACCTGCGCGACCACATGTTCGCGAAGGCACCGGTGCTCCTCGCAGACGGCGGCCCGCAGACGCCGGGCGCAACCGGCGTGCTCGACAACCCGACGTACTCCGACGCCGTCCGGCACGCGGAGCTGCCGCTCGTCGGCACCGCTGAGCAGGGCGGCGTCATCGACCCCGAGGTGCTGTGGAGCTGCACGACGTGCGGCGCCTGCGTCGAGCAGTGTCCCGTCGACATCGAGCACGTCGACCACATCGTCGAGATGCGCCGGCACCAGGTCCTCATCGAGTCGAGCTTCCCGGCGGAGGCCGGGTCGATGATGCGCAACCTCGAGACCGCGGGTAACCCGTGGGGGCTGCCGGCGAGCAAGCGCAACGACTGGATCACCGAGATGCCGTTTCCAGTGCGCGTCGCTGAGGGCCGCATCCCCGACGACGTCGAGTGGCTCTTCTGGGTCGGCTGTGCGGGTGCGCTGGAGGACCGCAGCAAGAAGGTGACAAAGGCTGTTGCGGAGCTGCTCCACGCGGCGGACGTGAGCTTCGCCGTTCTCGGGTCGCAAGAAGGCTGCACGGGTGACCCCGCACGCCGGATGGGCAACGAGTACCTCTACACCGAGCTCGGCAAGGCCAATGTCGCGCTCCTCAACACCAAGGCACCGAAGAAAATCGTCGCGACCTGCCCGCACTGCTTCAACACGATCGCCAACGAGTACCCGCAACTCGGCGGCAACTACGAGGTCGTGCATCACACGCAGCTGCTTGCGCGCCTCGTCGAGGAGGGCCGACTGGTGCCGGCCAACCGCGACGACCGAACGGTGACCTACCACGACCCGTGCTACCTCGGCCGCCACAACAAGGTCTACTCGCCGCCACGCGAGGTGCTCGACGCCGTGCCGGGACTGCAGTCCAACGAGATGGCGCGGTGCAAGGAGCGCGGTTTCTGCTGCGGCGCAGGTGGCGCGCGCATGTGGATGGAAGAGAAGACCGGCAAGCGCGTGAACGTCGAGCGCGTGGACGAGGCGCTCTCGACGCACGCGGACGTGGTCGGCACCGCATGCCCCTACTGCATGGTGATGCTCAGCGATGCCGTGACCGAGCGCCAGCAGCAGGGCATCGCCGGTGACGGCGTCGAAGTGCTCGACGTGGCGCAGCTGCTGGTGCGCGCGGTG
Organism: Mycobacteriales bacterium; assembly: GCA_046262915.1. Taxonomy (GTDB): domain Bacteria; phylum Actinomycetota; class Actinomycetes; order BP-191; family BP-191; genus JBHELW01. The sequence continues at coordinate 7,329 of JBHELW010000120.1, forward strand.
CGCCGTCCGGACACCGACGTGGTCGAGCCACGGCGCGCGGAGCCGCAGCTGGCCGGACGCCCAGCGGTCGAATCCCCCTGATCCGACGCGGCGGCGCCCGCCCGCCGGACCCGGTTGAGGCCGCGATGGCGCGCCTCGAGGAGCGGCGCCGCGCCGGGGCGGACGAGCCCGCCCTGCCGGCGCCGCGGGGCAGTCGACGCATCCTGCAGAAGGTGCTGCTCGGCGTCGTGCTGCTCGTGGTCATCGCCTACGCGGTGCGCAGCTCCGCCCCGCCAGTGCCGGACGTCGCGCCGGACTGTGCCCGCGCCGCGATCCACCTGTCGCGTACGACGATCCGCAGCGGCGGCGACATTCGCTACGCCGTCGTCGGGCCACCGCAGGCGACCTACCAACTCGCCGTGGACGCAACCGGCTTCCGTCGCGACGCGAGCGGCGGCTTGCAGCCGCAGCCGTCACCGGGCTTGCGCGACACAGCCGCGTCATCGGCGAGCACGTCGTTCCAGATGCCGTCGTGCAAGCACATAGGAACCTTCGGCGTACCGCTCGAGGTCGGGATGCACACCGTGCGGCTCTTCCGCCTCGTCGGCGACGGACCCGCCGCGGTTGTCGTCGCTACCGCCACCGTCGAGGTCGCGCCGAACGGGCGGCGGCTCATCCCGCCCCGGCCGACCGGCTCTCCATGACTAGGCGCTTCGCTAGCATCGCCAGCCACACGCGGGTGTAGTTCAGAGGCAGAACACGAGCTTCCCAAGCTTGCAACGCGGGTTCGATTCCCGTCACCCGCTCCACGGCGCCCGGGCGCGCTACCTCGGCAGAACGAAGTCGAACGCTGGCGTGTTGTCGACGCCGACGAGGAAGCCGGACGCTTCCGGCAGTGACGGGTCGGCGATGGTGAACGCGGTCGCATCGTAGAAACGTGACGCTCCCGGTCGCGCCGCCGGTCGCTCGACGGGCCGCTGCCCCTTGGTGGTGGGCCCGTAGAGCTCGCGCAACACCGACCGCGGGACCGACAGCTGGATGACCCCCGCGTCCTGGTCGACCTTCCACTGGATCGGCGTGGCGCCCGGATAGACCTGGCACTTGTCGCTCGTGCCGATGCAGCTCACCGACGCCGCGGTGAAGTCGTCGTAGCCGCCGGCAAAGCCGCGCGCGGGGTCCCAGTGCACAGACGCGGCCACGGCGCGGTAGCCGTTGACCCAGCGGAACGCCCAAATCAGCGAGCTCGAGCTGAGGTCCGCGGCGGCGGACTGCAGCGACGCGTCGTTCAAGTTCGCGACCTTCATCGTCACCGTGAATCCGCCATCTGCGACGCGCTCGCCGGTCGCCAGGTCGCGCTCCGGCTCGACCTTGACTGACTGCAGGTCCAGCGCCGGCCGGTTCGTGCGCGCAGCCGGGGGCGGTTCAACCGGCAGCGACTCGGCGGAGATCGAGTACGGCGCCTGCGCGTCGCCGGTGCGGTCGCTCGCGGCCTTGAGCACCGTCGCGCGGCCGGGCTTGACGTTGCCCCCGCCGTTGCTCGGCCCGCTGTTCTGCACGATCACATGCGCGATCGCGACCGACCCTTCCTTGTCACCCGGCTTCTTGTAGGTCTGGTCGTAGACGATGACGAGCCGCTTGGTCTTGGGGTGGTAGGCGATCGAGAAGAAGTCGGCGAGGCTGCGGTCCGCGCCGGCGCCAACGACCGGCAGGCTGCCAGTCGTGCACCCCAGCCCACTGAGGCAGATCTGGTCGTAGTGCAGCGGGTGCGTCGTCGCCTTGACCTGGGTGAACGACGGCTTGCGCGACAGCGCGTTCAGCGACTGCGCGACGTAGACGTCCCAGGCGCCCTTGAACGTCGTCGCGTCGGCCTTCCCCACGGCGGTCGTGCCGTAGTAGGCGATCGCGACGCGGCCCGGCGCGCCGCCTGCGGCGAGCCACGGAAACACGAGCGTGCCGACCGGCGCGGAGTCGACCCGCCGCGGCGCAGACCAGCCCGGGTTGTCGCTCTCCTTCGTGCAGTTGCGGATCTTCGCAACGGGCAATGTCGTGAGGTAGGTATGGAAGTTGCCCTTCGACCCCTTGGTGCCGTACGCCAGGTAGAGGTTGCCGGCCGTGTCGTGATCGACCGTGACGAACCCATTCGTCGGGTCGCCGTCGGCCGTCGCCGCGACACAGCTCGTCCACGTGTCTCCCGCGTCCTGGGACAGCGCCAGGTAGACCTTCGAGCCGCCGTTCCAGCCGAAGTAGATGAGCGGCTTGTCGGGGTGCGTGCGATTGTGTCGCGTGTTCATGTCGGCGTTCATCGGCCCGGGGAAGTCGTCGTTCGCCGTGACCGTCTTCTTGTTCGCACCGCACGGGCCGTAACCGTTGTAGGTGAGCCCGCCGTCCGTCGACTTCTGCACCACCGCGCCGCCGGCGACGTCGTTGTAGGTCATGAAGACCGTGCGGTCGTCAATGGCCACGGCCCACTGTCGGTCGGTGACGCCCGAGCACGTCGTCCCCGTCGCGCCGAAGCTCGCGCCGCCGTTGCTCGACGCCGCCGTCGAGAAGTCGGTGTCTGCCAGGCCGATATAGGCGAGCTGGTGGTAGCCCTTCGCGTTCTTCACTGGTGACGTCGCGAGGCCGCAGTCGCCGCCGCCGCGCTGCGCGAGCTGACCGCGCGGGGGCGTGCCGAGCAGGTGGAACTGGTCGCCACCGTCGGTCGACACCTGCGCGTAATCGGCGCCCGTCGTGAACCCGGTCGGGCCGCACGTGTAGAGGTTGCCGGCGTGGTCGATGTGGACGAGCGGCTCGGCCTCGTCGCGCTGCGGGTCGACGGGGACGGACGCCGAGAAGCCGAGCTTCGGCGTACGCCGAGCCGCAAGCGACGCGGGCGCGGTCAGCGCCGTCGCACCTGCAGCCGCCGCGAGGAGTGCGAGAACGCGGACGCGTCGGGACCTGGTGAGCGCAGCCATGCCGCGAGCGTTCGGCACCTGTCCGCGACGTTCCTGCCGTGTGCTAAGTTACCCGTCAGTAGCATGCGCGCCGGGAGGGGCATCGTGGGCCACTACAAGAGCAACCTGCGCGACCTCGAGTTCAACTTGTTCGAGGTCTTCAACACGCAGGAGGTCATGGGAAACGGCCCGTTCGCGCAGATGGATCCCGACTCCGCGCGCGGCGTCTTGCAGGAGGTCGACCGGCTCGCGACGCACGACCTCGCCGCGTCGTTCGAGGAGGGCGACCGGACGCCACCGACGTTCGACGCCGAATCGGCCACGGTCACGCTGCCGCCCGGGCTGAAGAAGAGTCTGGACGCGTTCTTCGACGGCGAGTGGTACCGACTCGACCTGCCCGAGCGGCTCGGTGGCTACGGCGCGCCGCCGAGCCTGCGCTGGGCCGCCGCCGAACTCCTCTGCGGCGCGAATGCGGCGGTCTTCATGTACGCCGTGGGGCCGCTGTTCGCGAAGATCCTCGACGGCATCGCGACATCCGAGCAGCGGGCGCGCTTCGTCAAGCCGATGATCGAGCGCCGCTGGGGCGCGACGATGGTGCTCACCGAGCCCGACGCGGGCTCGGACGTCGGTGCCGGCCGCACGAAGGCCACGCAGCAGCCGGACGGCACCTGGCACATCGACGGCGTCAAACGCTTCATCACGTCGGGTGACTTCGACTGGGCCGAGAACATCGTCCATCTCGTGCTCGCCCGTCCGGACGGCGCCGGGCCCGGCACGAAGGGGCTGTCGCTCTTCATCGTGCCCAAGTTCTGGGTACACGAGGACGGCTCGCTGGGCGAGCGCAACGGCGTCTACGTCACCAACGTCGAGCACAAGATGGGCCTGAAGGCCTCGGCAACCTGCGAGATCACGTTCGGCGCGAAGCAGCCCGCGCGCGGACTGCTTGTCGGCGAGGTGCATGACGGCATCGCGCAGATGTTCCAGGTCATCGAGTACGCCCGGATGATGGTCGGCACCAAGGCGATCGCCACGCTGTCGACCGGCTACCTGAACGCGCTCGACTACGCGAAGACCCGGGTGCAGGGCGCGGACATGACGCAGATGACGGACAAGACCGCGCCACGCGTGCCGATCATCAGCCATCCCGACGTACGCCGGATGCTGATGACGCAGAAGGCCTACGCGGAAGGGATGCGCGCCCTGGTCCTCTACACCGCGCACGTGCAGGACGAGATCGAGCTCGCCGGCGGCGAAGCTCACGCCGACGACGTCCTCGTTCGGCTCAACGACTTGCTACTGCCGATCGTCAAGGGCTACGGCTCCGAGCGCTCCTACGAGCTGCTGTCGTGGTCGCTGCAGGTCCTCGGCGGCTCGGGCTACCTGCAGGACTACCCGATCGAGCAGTACATCCGCGACGCGAAGATCGACACGCTCTACGAAGGCACGACGTCGATCCAGGGACTCGATCTCTTCTTCCGCAAGATCGTGCGCGACCAGGGCCAGGCCCTCGGCAAGCTCGCCAGCGAGATCCAGCAGTTCGTCAAGGACGAGGCCGGGAACGGCGCACTCGCGCGGGAGCGTGAGCTGCTCGGCCAGGCCCTCGACGACGTGCAGGGCATCGTCGGCGCGGCAGTCGGCTTCCTCACCGCGGCGCAGGACGACCACAGGCAGATCTATCGCGCGGGGCTCAACACGACGCGGCTGCTGCTCGCCCTGGGCGACGTCGTCGTCGGGTGGTTGCTGCTGCGCCAGGCAGAGGTCGCGCTTTCGCGGCTCGGTGAGACGTCACTCAGCGAGGCTGACCGCGCGTTCTACGCCGGCAAGGTCGGGTCGGCACGGTTCTTCGCGTCGACGGTGCTCCCGCGCCTCGCCGCGGAACGCGTGGTTGCGGAGACGACGGATCTCGCCCTGATGGAACTCGACGCGTCGGCCTTTTAGGCGCGACGGCACCTGCGTCGCGGTGTTAGCCGCGGTTGCACGGGGTATTGGTGAGGTGACGCACCGTCGCCCGAACCAAGGAGACGCAACAATGGGTATAGGCGCGAGCATCTTCCTGATGGCCGTTGGCGCAATCATCATGTTCGCGGTCAACGGCGATGTCGCCGGCATCGACAAGAACGCCCTCGGTCTCATCCTCCTCATCGCCGGCGCGCTGGGCCTGCTGTTCACCGCGCTCATCTGGGGTCCACGCCGCCGCGAGACGGTTGTCGACGACGCGCCCGTCGTGCGGCGGGAAGTCCTCTAGCACCGGATCGACAGGCAAGAGGCCGGCCGAAATGGCCGGCCTCTTGCGCTGCGCGCGTCGAAGGCGCGCATCCGCCCACCCGTGCAAGACTGACCCCAGGCAGCAACGGCGCTGGCTAACCACCCGCCGTATGGCTGCCTCTTCGCTTCCCCGGGCAGCCACCAAGCCGCAGGAGACCGGGGATGTCCGGCCCGACCTATCACCTCGACCCCGAGCACGACGCGTGCGGGATCGGGTTCATCGCCAACGCCCGCCCCGGGGCCGAACACGACGTCGTCCGGCTCGCGCTCGAGGCGCTGCGGCGGGTCGCGCACCGCGGTGCGATCAACGACGATCCGCGAGCGGGCGACGGTGCCGGCCTGCTGCTGCCGCTCGACCCCATGTTCTACGGCGAGCGCGCCGCGCTGGGAGCCGACGACGCGGCGCTGAGCGGTATCGCCATGGCGTTCCTTCCGGGCACCGCGGACGGGGGCGAGCCCGTGCGCGCAGCCAGCCGCCGCGCGCTCGAGGACGCCTGCCTGCACGAAGGCATCGGCGTCGCCGGCTGGCGCACCGTCCCCGTCGACCCGGCCGCGCTCGGCGAGCGGGCCCGGCAGCTGGCTCCCGTCATCGAGCAGGCGATCCTGCTGCGCTCCACGTCCGCGACTCTCGACGAGGCCGAACGGCGCGCGTTCCGCGCGCGCAAGCGGTTCGCGCGAACCGTCGCCGCGCGGGGGATCCCCGCTTACCTCGCATCCATGTCGTTCCGGACCGTCACCTACAAGGCGCTATGCGCCGCGGAGCAGCTGGGCAACTTCTACGCCGACCTCACCGACCCGGCGCTGCGCCCGCCGTACGCGATCTTCCATCAGCGCTACTCCACGAACACGTCGCCGACGTGGGCGCGCGCGCAGCCGTTCCGGTTCCTCTGCCACAACGGCGAGATCAACACGATTCAGGGCAACGTCAAC
>JBHELW010000121.1:0-5254 GCA_046262915.1 Mycobacteriales bacterium
CTGCGGTTCAACGGCTCGACATTGCCGGTCAAGCCGGGCCAGGTCGTCAACATCTTCTACCGCTCGGGTGCGACGTCGACGCTGGCCATCCAGGCCCGCACCGACATCTTCGGTCGCTACGCCGTGCAGCGGCGTTTCCTCGCCTGCCCGGTCAACCTGATCGTGTTCGCGCGGATCAACGCCGACATCCACAACCTCGCCGGCGCCTCGCCGGACCGCTTCACGCGCGTCCACCACTAGTCGCCGATTCCCTCCGGGGCGGTCCCTTCGGGGGCCGCCCCGGCGGCATGTTTGGCGACAACCTGGGAAGGTGTCGCGCGTCCCTATAGACAGGGGCACAGGAGGGAACCCAGATGACTTCACGCTCGAGAATCCGGCAGGGCTGGCTGGCCGGCGTGGCCACGGCCGCCACGGCCGCAGCACTCGCCGTACCGCTCGCCGGCACGGCCTACGCGACACACATCACGTCGCTGGCGCTCTCGCCCGACACGGACACGGCCGCGGTCGGCACGTGTAACGCGTTCACGGTGCAGATCGCCCCCACCGGGTCGGACCCCATCGACGTCCAGATCTCGCAGACGGGACCCGCCGGGCAGCAGGTCACCATCGGCTTCTGTACGCCGCCAGCCGGGTCGGGTCCAAACATCAGCTCTCCGACCGCCACCACCGTCGTCGCCGCGCAGGGCACGACGACCAACGGCAGCAACTGCACGAGCGCCGCGCCGGCGACCACCGGTGCGACGACCACGGCCCAGTGCAACGGGCAGTTCACGACCAACAACCAGGGCCAGCTGACGTTCGGCGTCAGCTCGACGCGGGCCGGGACGATGACCGTCATTGCCTACGCCGAGGAGCCGGCCAACGCCAACAACGTGCCCAACGTCGCGGAGATCCAGGACAGCTCGACCAAGACGTGGACCGCGGGCGGGGCCGCCGGCGTGACGCGGCTGGACTGTGAGCCGGAGACCGACTTCAACGACGAGGGCTCCACGCACACGTTCACCTGCACCGCCTACGGCACCAACCCGTCGACGGGGACGCAGGACGTGCCGATCGCGGGCGTCAGCGTGAACTTCGACGTCATCAGCGGGCCCAACGCCGAGGAGACGGTCAACGCGACCTGCCCGGTCGTGACCGGCCAGACCGGCCAGTCGATCTGCTCCTACGCCGACTCCACCGGCGCGAACTCCCCACCCGGCACCGACCAGATCTACGCATACGTCGAGCAGAACGGCTCGCCCGGTGCGCAGGCCGGTGAGGTCTTCGACCAGATCGCCAAGACGTGGGTCGGCGCCGCGCGCTCGATCGACTGCAGCCCCGAGACGGCGACCAACATCACGGCCAGCGTGCACACGGTCCAGTGCGTGGTCACCGACGTCAACGGCAGCCCGGTGCAGGGCCAGCAGGTCCAGTTCACCGAGACCGGCGCTGGCCGGTTCGTCAACAACCAGACCGCGCCGGTCGTCACGACCAACGCCGCGGGCATCGTGAGCATCGAGACGACGACGCAGCTCAACGAGCCGGGCACTGAGCAGATCACCGGCACGCTGGGCAGCACCACGGGCGGCACGTTCACGCCATACCAGCAGCAGGCGGGGGTCGCTGAGTGCCAGTCGGTTGCCGGCACGACGACGCAGCCGGGCGCCGGTGGCACCTACTCCTACAGCGGCGCCACGACGGCCGGCATCTGCTTCGACCAGGTGAGCAAGACCTGGACGCAGTCGAGCCCGCCGCCGAGCACGTCACCGCCCGCGACCAGCCCGCCGGCGACCACGCCGCCGGCGAACGTCTGCGCCAACCCGACCGCTCCGGGCATCAGCATCCGGCCGGCGACGATCCTGGCCGGGCAGGGCTCAACGGTGACGGTCACCGGCCGCGCCGGCGCGACTGTGCAACTGCTCGCGCGCACCTCCGGCCAGACCTACGCGGTCGTGCGTAACGCGACGATGCCGGCGGCCGGGGTGATCACGTTCATCGTGTCGCCGCGCTACACGACGCGCGTCGCCGCGCGCGTGTGCAACCTGATCAGCGTCGCCCAGCCGATCATCTCGGTCACCGCGCGGATCAGCCTCGCGGCGACGGCGCTGCCGGGCTGCGCGGTGCGCTTCACCGGCGGCACGTTGCCCGTCAAGCCGGGTCAGGTCGTGGGGATCTACTACCGCTCGTCGAACGGCGCCGTGACCCTCGCGATGCAGACGCGCACGACCGCGACCGGGACGTTCGCGGCCCAGCGCGTGTTCCTCGCGTGCGGCCGCGTGATCACCTTCTTCTCGCGGGTGAACGCCGACGTGAACAACCTCGCGGGGCAGTCGCCAGATCGCACGGTCACCATCCGCCGGTAGTTCACCGAACCATGCCAGGCTGGGGCGGCTCCCAATGGGAGTCGCCCCAGCACGTTGAAGGGATCCCAGCATGAGCAGCCTGACCCGCCGCCCGCCGTACTCCCTGAACCCGCGCACGCTGCGGAGCGGGCGATTCCGTTCACGGACGCTCCGCGCGGGACTGTTTACGGGCGTGCTCGTCGCGGGGCTCACCGTCGGTACGGCGGGCACCGCTGTCGCGGGGCACGTGACCGCAGTCGAGCTCTCGCCCGACAGCGACGTTGCGGCCGTCGGCACCTGCAACGCGTTCACGGTGCAGCTCACGCCCGGGCAGTCGACAGTTGTCGACGTGCTGCTGTCGCAGACGGCACCAGCCGGCGGATCGGCCACGGTGATCGGGTTCTGTGACCCGAGTCCCACCCCGGGCCCCAACGTGCAGCCCGCGCCGAACACCGGCACCGTGAGCGGCGGCGTCCCGACGGCGACGCCCAACACCTGTCAGGGAACCACCCCGACGGCGGCGACGACCGGACCCAACGCGTGCAACGCGGAGTACACGACGAACGGCTTCGGCCAGCTGACCTTTGGTGTGCTCACCAACCAGCCCGGCACCATGGCCGTCACGGCCTACGTCGAGGAGCCGAACCAGACGCCGATCGGTCCGAACACGACGGGCAACGGCAACCCTGACGGAGTGGAGCCTCGTGACTCGTCGCTGAAGACCTGGGTCGCGGGCGGGGTCGCCGCGGTGAACCACATCGAGTGTGTGCCCGAGACGGACGCGAACCCGGAGGGAACCACGCACACGTTCGGCTGCACCGCGTTCACCAGCAACCCGCAGACGGGCGCGCTGGACGTGCCGGTCACCGGCGTACGCATCTGGTTCGACGTCATCAGCGGTCCCAACTCCGACGAGCGCGGCCCGACCCAGTGCGCGACGAACACCGACAACAACGGCCAGACGTCGTGCTCCTACACAGACAACACGAGCAACACCGTCGCCGCGGTGCTGTCACCGCCAGGCACCGACACGATCATCGCCTACGTCTCTAACAACCCGAGCGCGGGTCCCGCGGCGAACGACCCGGCGGACACCATCTTCAAGACGTGGATCGGGCCGGCCCGCAACATCGTCTGCCAGCCGCGTACGGCGGACAACCCGAGCGGCAGCGTGCACACCGTCACGTGCACGGTCACCGACGTAAACAACCAGCCGGTCAATGGGCAGTCGGTCCGCTTCACCGAGCTCGGCGTCGGCTCGTTCGCCAACAGCCAGTCGACTGCGTTCGCGACGACCAACGCCGCCGGTGTGGCGACGGCGCAGACCTCGACGACAGCTTTCGAGAACGGGACGGAGTCGATCACCGCGGAGCTCGTCTTCGCGAACCCAGTCCTCGCCGGGCCCAACAACAACTGCGTCGCGCCGACCTACACCAACTGCAACAACGCCGCGGCGCAGCAGACCGCGACCGGCCGCGCGCAGGAGTGCCAGCAGCCCGCCGGCACGACGACCGCAACCGGAAACCCGAACACCGCGACCACGACCGCACCGGGGTCCGGCGGCGGCAACTGCAGCGACATGGTCGCCAAGAACTGGGTCGCTGGCGGCCCGTCGACCAGCCCACCGGCCTCGTCACCGCCAGCGTCAAGTCCGCCAGCGTCGAGCCCGCCAGCGTCAAGTCCGCCGGCATCGTCGAGCCCGCCGCCGACGACGATCACGCCGTGCTCGAACGCGACCCCGCCGGACATCTTCGTCAACCCCAGCACGATCGCGGCCGGCCAGTCGTCGACGGTGACCGTCACGGGCACACCGGGCACGACGATCGAGGTGCTCGCCCGCACCAGCGGGCAGCAGTACGCCACGGTGCGCCAGGCAACCGTCCCGCAAGGCGGTGCCGTGGACTTCCTCGTCTCGCCGCGCTACACGATCCGCGTCGCCGCCCGTTCGTGCGGGCTGCTGAGCCGGTCGCAGCCGATCATCAGCGTGCGGGCGCGGATCAGCATGGGCGTGGGCGCGTTCCCGGCTTGCGTCGTCCGGTTCAGCGGCAGCACGCTGCCGGTCAAGCCGGGTCAGCTGGTCAACGTCTACTACCGCAACGCCTCTGGCGGCATCACCCTCGCGGTGCAGACGAGGACCGCGTCCAACGGCGCCTACTCCGTGCAGCGGGCGTTCGCCGCATGTGGCCGGACGATCACCTTCTTCAGCCGCGTCAACGCCGACGTCAACAACCTCGCCGCGCAGTCGCCCGACCGGCGGGTCACCATCCGCCGGTAGCCGTCCCCCGCGACCCCGGGTTTTCGCGTCCGCGCGGTTCATACGGGACAATGGAGGTGACACCCGGCGCGCGCGCGTGACTGACGCGCGCTCGCCCACTGCGCACAGCCGAGGGGAGCACCAATGGCGGCGATGAAGCCGCGGACAGGCGACGGTCCGCTCGAGGTCACCAAGGAGGGCCGCGGCATCGTCATGCGCGTGCCTCTCGAAGGCGGCGGGCGGCTCGTCGTAGAGCTCAACGCCGAGGAGGCCAACGCCCTCGGCGACGCGCTCAAGGACGTCGTCAAGGCGCAGAAGAAGTAGGGGTGCCCCTCCCAGACATCCGCCTGGTTGCCAGCGCCGACCCCGTCAGCAGCAGCGCACAGGCCATCGCACTGCCGCTCTACGCCGGAGCCGAGCTCCGCGCGGACGCGCGCGCGGTCACCACGGCGCTCGGTGCCGACGTCACCGGCTACCTCGAGCGCGAGGGGGCCAAGGGCGAGCGCGGTGAGACGCACAGCGTCGCGCTGCCGGCGGGCTCCGCCGTAGCGCAACTGTTCCTCGTGGGACTCGGCGATCCCGACGAGCTGACGCCGGCGATCCTGCGCAAGGCGGGCGGCGCGCTGGCGCGCAAGGCCGCGAAGCTCGAGTCGCTCGCGACGACGATCCCGGCGGAGAC
>JBHELW010000122.1:0-1948 GCA_046262915.1 Mycobacteriales bacterium
CTACGCCGACCTCGTCGACAGCTACCCGATCGTGTCGCTCGAGGACCCGCTCGCCGAGGACGACTGGGCCGGCTGGGCCGCGCTGACGAGCACCCTCGGCGATCGCGTCCAGATCGTCGGCGACGACATCTTCGTGACCAACCCGACGCGCCTCGGCCGCGGGATCGCCGAGCGCGTGGCAAACGCGATCCTCGTCAAGGTCAACCAGATCGGCACCCTGACCGAGACGCTCGACGCCGTCGCGATGGCCCAGCGCGCCCGATACGGCGTGGTCATCAGCCATCGGTCTGGCGAGACCGAGGACACGACGATCGCCGACATCGTGGTGGCGACCGATGCCGGCCAAATCAAGACCGGTGCGCCCGCGCGCAGCGAGCGTGTGGCGAAGTACAACCAACTGCTGCGCATCGAAGAGGAGCTCGACGACGCGGCGCGCTACGCCGGTCGTGCTGCCTTCCCGCGCTTTGCCACCGTGGACGCAACATGACGTCGCGTCCGGGCCGGCAGCGCTCGCGTCCCGCGCCGCGGCCACGCCCGCGACGCGCCCAGTCACCAAGCACCTCGGCGACTGCGCGGGCTCGCCGGTCGGCGTCGCCGAGTGCCCGGTCGTCGCCGGCCGTGCCCGCCCGGCCGCTGGGCAAGTTCACGATGCGCGCGGCAGTGCTGGCCGGGCTCGTATGCGCGCTGGTGCTCGCGCTGGCGTACCCGACGCGGCAGTACCTCGCGCAGCGCGCCGAAATAGGCGGGCTGGAGCGCTCGACCCAGGCACAGGAGCGCCGCATCGCCGAGTTGCAGGCGCGCAAGCGGCAGGTCACTGACCCCGCTGTCGTGGCGGCTGAGGCCCGCCGCCGGCTGCACTTCGTGCGACCGGGTGAGACCGGCTACATCGTCATCGCGCCCACCCCGGCGGCCGATCCCGCGCGGACGCGGCACGGGTTGGCCGTGGCGACTGGCAACGCACCGTGGTACTCACGGCTGTGGGAGAGCGTCGTCGTAGCAGGGTCGACGGGGAGCGTATCTCCGCGGTGACGAGCCCCACCCGCCCGGTGACACGCGCGGACGCGGATGTCGTGACCGCGCAGCTCGGTCGACCACCGCGCGGACTGCGTGGCGTCGCGCATCACTGCGCGTGCGGGCTGCCAGACGTCGTCGAGACAGCACCTCGGCTGTCGGACGGGACGCCGTTCCCGACGCTCTACTGGCTGACCTGCCCGCGCGCGCGGTCCGCGATCGGTCGCCTCGAAGCGGGCGGCGTGATGGCAGAGATGTCGGAGCGGCTACGCGCGGAGCCAGCACTCGCGACGCAGTACGCCCAGGCGCACACCGATTACGTCGCGCGCCGCGACGAGATCGAGGCCTTGCCCGGCGCGCCGGGCGCGGGCGGCATGCCGAACCGCGTGAAGTGCCTGCACGTCCTCGTCGCGCACGAGCTCGCGGTCCCCGGTGCGAACCCACTGGGGAGGGCCACGCTCGACCTGCTCGACGACTGGGGCGTCGCCGGGACGTGTGTGCCGCCGGAAGCGGTCCACAGCCTGCGAGTTGCGGCCGAAGATGTCCCCGATGCTCGCTAGTCTGGGCTCGAACCGCACCGTGCCTTCCCCTTCGGTCGACCTCAAGAGGAAGTGACATGGCCGCCCCCATCCCGGAGCTCCCCCCCGTGGTCGACCCGCGGTCTGATCTCGAGCGCTCGCCGGAGCAGGTGGCGCACGAGGCCGTGATGACCGAGGTCGCCGAGACGTTGCTCAACGTCGAGCAGGCCATCCGGAGGGCGGAACGTGCTCGGCGGACCGTCGCCGTATCCGGTCGTGACCCCAACCGCGAGCTCGCGCTCACCGAGCTCGTGACGAGGCTCGAAGAGTTGCGACGCAACTTCTTCCAGGCGACCTACTTCGCGGCGGATCAGCAAAGGCTCCTCTAGCAGCATGCGCAAGCAATTGCACTCGACGTC
>JBHELW010000123.1:0-4121 GCA_046262915.1 Mycobacteriales bacterium
GCCGTGCAGCAACAGCACCGGCGTCGTCCGCCGCTTCCGAGCCGGGTCGGCGCGCCAAACGTGGAAGCGGACCCCGCCGGCCGCGACGTAGCGCTCGTCCGCTCGCGGCATGGTGACGGTCACGCGTAGAAGACCCTCTCCACGACCGCGCGGGCGCGCCGCGTCGCCCGGCGGTAGTCGTCGAGGAACTGCGCGCGGCCACCGGCAGGGTAGCCGAGCGCACGTGCTACGCCGGTGACCGCGCTGGCGTCATTTGGCAACGTGTCCGAGGCGCGACCGCGCACCAGCATCAGCGCGTTCCGAGCGGCGGTCGCGATGCACCACGCGGTCGTCAGCACCTCCGTGTCGGCCGTCGCGAGCAAGTCGTTATCTCGCGCCGCGGCGAGTGCGTCGAGCGTCGAGGTCGTGCGCAGCGCGGCAACGTCGGCCGCGTGCTGCAGCTGCAGCAGCTGCACGGTCCACTCGACGTCGGCGAGGCCGCCGGGGCCGAGCTTGAGGTGCTGGGCGGGGTCGATGCCGCGCGGTAGCCGTTCGGTCTCGACCCGCGCCTTGATCCGGCGTATCTCTCGCACGGCGTCACTGCCGAGCGCTGCTGGCCAGCGCACCGGGGCGATGATCTCGACGAAACTTTCCGCGACGTCCGCGTCGCCAGCGATCGGGCGCGCGCGCAGCAGCGCCTGCGCCTCCCACACCGCGGACCAACGTGCGTAGTACTGCGCATACGACGCGAGGCTGCGCGTCAGCGGTCCCTGGCGGCCCTCGGGTCGCAGGTCGGCGTCGACGACGAGCGGCGGGTCCGGGGCGGGCTGGGCGAGCAGCCGCCGTAGCGTCTCGCCGACCTCTTTCGCGGTCGCCGCCGCCGCGGCGTCGCTGGCGCCGTCGACCGGTTCGTGCACGAAGAGCACGTCGGCGTCCGAGCCGTAGCCCTGCTCCACGCCACCGAGCCGTCCCATGCCGATGACCGCGAGGCGTACGTCGAGCGGTGCGCCGCGCGCGTCCGTCACCGCGCGTTGCGCGACCTCGAGCGCGGCCGCGACCGTCGCGTCAGTCAGTGCGGACAGCGCCTCACCGACGGCGCGCACCGGCAGCTGGCCCAGCAGGTCCGCGCACGCCGTGCGGAGCAGCTCGTGGCGGCGCATGCCCCGCGCGGCGAGCGCGGCATGGTCCGGGTCGGCGTGCCGCCCGACCACCGCGGACAGCTCCGCCGCGACGGCGGGAGCAGGGCGTGGGGCCAGCTCCGCGTCACTCGCCACGATCGCGACCGCCTCCGGCGCGCGACTGAGCAGGTCGGCGACGTACCTCGACGCGCCGAGCAATCGCGCCAGCCGCTCGGCCACGGCGTCGGAGTCGCGCAGCAACCCGAGGAACTCCGGCGCGTCACCGAGCGCCTCGGCGACGGAGCGAAACGTGAGCAGGCCGGCGTCGGGGTCGTGCGCCTCGGCGAACCAGCCGAGCATCACCGGCAGCATCGTGCGCAGGACCGCAGCCCGACGCGACAACCCACTCGTCATCGCGCCGATGTGCCGCAGCGCGCCGTCCGGGTCGCGGAAGCCGAGCGCCGAGAGCCGCGCGACCGCGGCCTCGGGTTGCAAACGCGCGGCGTCGGCCGGGAGGCGCGCCACGGCGCTGAGCAGCGGCCGGTAGAAGAGCTTCTCGTGCAGCCGCCGCACGGCGTGCGCGTGCCGCGCGTGGTCGGCCTGCCACTGCTCGCTGGCGCTGCCGCGCGCCCCGTCGCGGTAGCCCATCGCGCGCGCCAACCAGCGCAGCGTCGCGGCGTCGTCGGGCAACACATGCGTACGCCGGAGCCGCTGCAGCTGCAGCCGGTGCTCGGTGCTGCGCAGGAAGCGATAGGCGGCGGCGAGCGAGTCGGCCTCGGCGTCGCCGACGTAGCCGCCGGACGCGAGCCGCTCCAACGCGAGCAGGGTCGGCGCGACCCGCAACGCCTCGTCCGTGCGCCCGTGCACGAGCTGGAGCAGCTGCACTGCGAACTCGACGTCGCGCAGCCCGCCCGGCCCGAGCTTGAGCTCGCGGTCGGCGTTCGCGGCAACGCTCTGCTCGACCCGCGCCTTCATCGCGCGCACGTCGTCGACGAAGGCTGGACGGCTGGCCGCCGACCACACGAGCGGACCCATGCGCTCGACGTACGCGGTGCCCAGCTCGGCATCGCCGGCGACGGCCCGCGCCTTGAGCAGCGCCTGGAACTCCCACGTCTTCGCCCACCGCTCGTAGTAGGCGACGTGGCTCGCGAGCGTCCGCACCAGCGGACCGGACCGGCCCTCCGGACGCAGTCCCGCGTCGACCGGCCAGATCGTGCCCTCCGCGGTCGTCGCGCCGCACACGCGGATGACGCCGTTGGCGAGCGCCGTCGCCGTGCGCAGGCCGGCGGCGTCGTCGCCGTCACTCGACTCCGCGACGAATACGACGTCAACGTCGCTGACGTAGTTGAGCTCGCGCCCGCCGCACTTGCCGAGCGCGATGATCGCGAGCCGCGACGAACCGGCGCCGTCGGGCACGGCGGCCCGCGCGACGGCCAGCGCGGCGTCCAACGTCGCGGCAGCGATGTCAGCCAGCTCGCCCGCAACGTCGTCGACGGCGAGTCCCGCACTGAGGTCGCGCGCCGCCAGCTCGAGCAGCGCGCCGCGGTAGGCGACGCGCAGCCCGTCTAGCGCGTCGTCATCCGACGCACTCGCTACTGGCGCCGCCCCGGCGGGGTCGGCACCGACCGCGCCGAGCAGCGCGCGGCGCAGCGCGAGCGGTGTGGGCCGGCGAGTGTCGAGTGAGTCGTCGGCGAGGCGACCCCACTCGGCGGGGTGGCGAGTCAGGTGGTCGCCGAGGGCGACCGACGCGCCGAGTACGGCGGTCAGCCGCGACCGCAGCCGCGCGTTCCGGTGCAGCGCGTCGACGAGCGCGCGTGCGTCCGCGGCCACCGCGACGAGGCGCAGCAGCGACTGCAGTGCGAGGTCGGGGTCAGCGGTCGCGGCGATGCTCGCGAGCAGACCGTCGTCAACCCCGCCGTCGGGCGCGGCGCCGTCGAGAAGCAGGTTGCCGGGCGGGGTGGCGAGGCTGGCAGCGGCCCGCGCGGCGTCGACGAACCCGAGCCGCGCGAGGGCGGCGGCGGACGCGCCGGTCGAGCTCAGCGGTAGCGGACCGGCACCGTCGCCGGGCGGACGCGCTGCCGGGCGAGGCCGAAGCCGGCGCAGCCCGCGGAGAGCAACCCGGCGGCGACGACCGCCGCGACGGCAGCGGCGCCGTTGTCGCGCTCGCGCTCACCGAGCGCTGACATCGCGTATTCCTCGTCCTCTTCGTCGTCGCCTTCCTGCCCGACGGTGGCGAGCTGCGCCTGCTCCTGCTCCTGCTCGGCAGCCGCTGCCTGGACGTTGGCCTGCGCCTGCGGGTTGGGGTTGGGGTTGCTCTGCACCGGTGCGTTTGGCTGTCCCGGCGGCGCCGGCAGCGCTGCCGGCGGCGGCGCGGGCAGGAGCACGATCGGCAAGACCGGGATGCGCGGGGCGGGCTGGCAGGTCACGTCGGTGCGCTGCGACGCGATGACGCGGCGACCGAGGTATGCGTCCAGCAGCGACGAGTAGCGACCGGCCTTCACGCCGACGCAGCTGTAGGTCACAGTGACGATCTCGTTGTTGCTGGCCTTGACGTTGACCGTGCGGGTGGGCCGGGCAACCGACTCGAGCACCGGGCTCTGCGTCGGCTCGGCCACCTGCAGCGTCTGGAAGTCCTTGATGGCGCGCACCAGGTTGACGATGACGTTCGCGAAGCTGCGACCGTTGGATGGGTCGTCGTAGTTGAGCGGGCAGACGAGCTCGTCGCCGGGCTTGATGTCGACCGGGCTCTCTGTGCTGCCGTCACCGTCGCAGTCGACGCCCTCGGCGGGTGCCAGCGCGCCGGTGGCCTTGGCGATCGTGCGCAGGTTGCCGAGCGACTCCGCTCCTGCAGCGATGCCGATCTGGTGGACGTGGCCCTGCCCCGCGTAGTGCGCGGCGATCTCGGCAACGGATGGCTGGTCCGGGATGTAGTCCTTGCTGTCCGGCCCGTTGAGGAACTGCTCGTCGGTGGCGTTGACGACGATCCGCACGGTGCCCGGGCGCCAGTGCGCCTGCTGCCCCGGC
>JBHELW010000124.1:0-13887 GCA_046262915.1 Mycobacteriales bacterium
GACGCGCCGGTCATCGCCGACCACCTGTGCGAGCCGTGCCGCGCGCACTACGACGCCGTGCGCGAGAACCTGACCGACCTCGGCGTCGCGTGGACCGAGGCGCCGCGGCTGGTGCGCGGTCTCGACTACTACACGCGCACGACCTTCGAGTTCGTCCACGACGGGCTGGGCGCGCAGGCATCGGTCGGCGGCGGCGGCCGCTATGACGGGCTGTCCGAGTCGATCGGCGGCCCGCCACTGCCGGCGATCGGTTTCGCGCTCGGCGTCGACCGCACGCTGCTCGCGCTCGAGTCGGAGGGCGGGCCGCCACCGGCGTACCAGACCTGCGATGTCTACGTCGTGCCGCTGGGCGAAGCGGCGAAGCGGCGCGCGCTGACGCTCGCGGCCGAGCTGCGTCGCGCCGGCGTCAGCACCGATCTCGCCTACGGCGAGCGTGGCCTCAAGGGCGCGATGAAGGCCGCGGACCGTACCGGCGCGCGATATGCGGTTGTCGTCGGCGACCGAGACCTGGACGCTGATGCAGTGGCGGTCAAGGAGATGTCGACGGGCGAGCAGCAGCAAGTGGCGCTCGATGGCCTCGCCGCGCACCTCGTCGAACGCCTCACCGGACGGCCGGCATGATCCGCAGCCACGAAGCGGGAACGCTGCGCGCGGGCGACGTTGGCACCGACGTCGTGCTGACCGGCTGGGTCGCCCGGCGGCGCGACCACGGCGGCGTCATCTTCGTCGACCTGCGGGACGCCTCCGGCGTCGTCCAAGTTGTCTTCCGGCCCGAGGTTGCGGCGGCGGCGGACTCGGCGCACGAGCTGCGGGCGGAGTCCTGCATCGCCGTGACCGGCACCGTCGCGACCCGTCCCGCGGGCAACGAGAACCCCGACCTGCCGACGGGCGAGGTCGAGGTGATCGCGAAGTCACTCGACGTCCTCTCGGTGTCGGCCGCGCTGCCCTTCCCGCTGGACGGGCAGGCGGGTGACGTGGATGAAGCCGTGCGGCTGCGCTACCGCTACCTCGACCTACGCCGGCCCGAGGCACTGCGCGGACTGCGGGTTCGGGCAGACGCCTTGCGCGTCATCCGTGCGGTCATGGACGAGCACCGCTACGTCGAGGTCGAGACGCCGACACTCACCCGGTCGACGCCGGAGGGCGCGCGCGACTATCTCGTGCCCTGCCGTCAGCAACCCGGCATGTGGTACGCGCTGCCGCAGTCGCCGCAGCTGTTCAAGCAGCTGCTGATGGTTGCCGGCCTGGAGCGCTACTACCAGATCGCCCGCTGCTACCGCGACGAGGACACCCGTGCCGACCGCCAGCCGGAGTTCACACAGCTCGACGTCGAGCTGTCCTTCCCGGACGAGGAGGACATCTACGCGCTGACCGAGGAGCTCATCGTCCGGCTGTGGCGCGAGGCGCTCGGTGTCGAGCTGACGCCGCCGTTCCCGCGGCTGACCTACGCCGAGTCGATGGCGCGGTTCGGCAACGACAAGCCGGACATGCGCTTCGGCTACGAGCTCATCGACCTGTCACAGTTCTACGCCGCGACGCAGGTCGCCGTGTTCCGTGCGACGCTCGACGTCGGCGGGCATGTCGGCGGCGTCCTCGTGCCTGACGGTGCCGCGCTCACCCGCAAGGAGCTCGACGCATGGGTCGACTGGGCGAAGGGGCGCGGCGGCAAGGGGCTGGCCTGGGTTGCCATCCAGAGCGACGGGTCGCTGCGCTCGCCGCTTGCGAAGTTCTTCACCGAAGCGGAGTCCGGCGGGTTCGCGGACGTCACCGGGGCATCGCCGGGTGACCTCGTCTTCCTCGTCGCAGACGCGCGCCCGAAGGCGCTGGCGTTGCTCGGTGCGCTGCGGCTCGCCGTAGCGCGCGAGCGCGGGCTGATCGACGAGTCGCTGTGGCGTTTCGTCTGGGTGACCGAGGCGCCGATGTTCGAGCCCACGGACAGTGGCGGCTGGACGGCCGTGCACCATCCGTTCACCGCGCCGACGCCGGAGTGGGAGTCGCGGTTCGCCGACGACCCGGAGCACGCGCTGGCCCGCGCGTACGACATCGTCGGCAACGGGATGGAGCTCGGCGGCGGCTCGATTCGCATCCACCGTGCCGAGCTGCAGAGCAAGGTGTTCGACGTCATCGGCCTCACGCCCGAGCTTGCGCGCGAGCAGTTCGGGTTCCTGCTCGACGCGTTCGACTACGGCCCGCCACCGCACGGCGGGATCGCGTTCGGGATCGACCGCCTAGTGGCGACCATCGCGGGCACCGAGGCGATCCGCGACGTCATCGCCTTCCCGAAGACCGCGTCCGGCGCCGACCCGCTGACTGGCGCCCCGACACCGATCACCGCGGTACAGCGCAAGGAGGCCGGCATCGACGCCAAGCCTGTGGTGGCGGATGCCTGACGCGCAGGTGGCCGACCCGGGCGCGAAAGCCGACCTGCTGCGCTACCTGCAGGGTGCGCGCGAGGCACTGCTGTGGAAGCTCGACGGGCTTTCCGACTACGACGTCCGCCGACCGATGACGCGGACCGGCACCAACCTGCTCGGCGTCGTCAAGCACGTCGCGAGCGTCGAGGCCGGCTACCTCGGCGACTGCTTCGGCCGGCCGTTCCCGCAGCAGTTCCCGTGGTTTGCGCCGGACGCGGAGCCCAACGCCGACTTCTGGGCGACACCCGAGGAGTCGCGCACCGACCTCGTCGACCTCTATCACCGGGTGTGGGCGCACTCGGACGCGACGGTCGCGGCTTTAGCGCTCGACACCGTCGGCGAGGTGTCGTGGTGGCCGGAGGAGCGGCGACACCCGACGCTGCATCGCGTCCTCGTGCACATCACCACCGAGACGCACCGGCATGCCGGGCACGCGGACATCGTGCGCGAGCTCATCGACGGGGCGGCGGGCCTGCGCCTCGAGGCGCCGCTGCTGCCGACGTCCGCGGACGACGCGTGGTGGGAGAGCTACCGCGAGCGCCTGGAGCAGGTCGCCCGCGACGCCTAAGCCCCACCTGGTCGGTTAGGCCTGCGGGTGCGGGCTGTCGTTGGCGGCCGCGACCATCTGATGGTCGTCGTGGTAGCCGAGCCGGTCGTAGAGCGCGGTGGCCGCGGTGTTGTCGCTGTACTGCCATAGCGCGACGCGGCCGTGCTCGGCGATGAGCTCGTTGGTGAGCCACGCCGTCAACCGGTGTCCATAGCCCCGGCCGCGGACCTGCTTCGCCGTGACCAGCGACGCCATGAAGCCAACGTCGGGCGCACCGGTGCTGTCGGCACCGCATGCGACGAGCTCGCCGTCGAGGCGGATGCCCGCCCAGCGCCGGACGTGGCGGCTACCGGGTCGCACCGACGCATCGGCGAAGTCCCGGTCGAGCAGCCCGCTGACGTCGGCGACGTCGTCATCGGTGAGCCAGTCGACCCCGCCGTCCGCGGCGGGCACCTGCCGGTCGGTCCACCGGAACGCCCAGAAGTCGCCGGAAACGAAGCGCGCCCGGCGCAGCAGCGGGACCGCGGGAACCGGCAGCGAGACGTGGCCAGGCAGCGCGGTCGCGTCGTCGGCGAGCTCGTCCATCAGCGCGGCGATGTCGGCCGGCGGGCCGACCGCGATCCACGCCGGGTCGTCCCAGTATTGGTACTGCACGCACAGCGCGCCGCCGCGGCCAAACGCCGGGCGCCCGGTCCAGTTCGCGAGCAGGTGCGCGACGAACGGGTCGTCGCCGCTCGTCGCGCGGATGTCCGCGCGCGACGAGAGCAGCATCGGCACGTGAGAGGCGACGTCAGGCGGCGCGGCTCCGGCGTACCGCCGCGCCGGTGAGCACGATGCCGGTCAGCGCGACGGGCAGCACCGCGCCGCTCTGCGGGCGCGACCCGGCGTTGCCGCGGAAGTTGAACGTCTTCGTGCCCTCCAGCTGCAGCGGCACCTCGTCAGCAAAGGCCTGCGCGTTGTTCATCGGCACCGACGCCGACTTCGGCGACACGGCGACGAAGGCCATGACCTCTTCGAGCAGGCTCTCCGGCGACGGGTTGCCGATCGCCGACAGCGGCACATTGATCTTGTACGTCGTGCCGCCACCCGCCGAGCTGGTGACCTCCCCGGACGCGGAGCCCGGCGTACCGAAGTAGTCGAAGTAGTTCGGCTTGCAGCCCGAGACCGAGCACAGGTCGACCGGCAGCGTCTCACCGGCGAAGAAGTTGGACTGCGCGCCGCCGGCGGGCTGCTCGACACCGGCGTGGAAGAGCGTGTTACCCATCTGCCAGCGCACGACGAGCTGCCCGAACGGCATGACGGCCGCGGTCGCCGCGTCGCCGAGGTTGCCCTCCTTGGTGCGCACCGTGATCGACAGGCCGGTGTCGGTCAGCCGCAGCTCGACGTTGCGGATGTCAGCACTCGGGACCTTCGTGCCGCCGAGCGGCTTGAAGAGCGCGTCGCCCGGCCGGTCGCCGACGCCGCGCACCGGCGCCTGCGTCTCGCGCGCCTTGAGCGGCTTGCCGGTCCATAGGTTCAGCCCGGTGCTCTGCGTCAGCACGCTGACGAGGGCGGCACCTGTGTGGTCGGCGGGGCTGTCCTGCGTCGACTGCGACAGCCCGTTGGACGTGTCGTTGTAGACGATGCGCGCCCGGCCTTGCCGGTCGAGGGTGACCTGGAAGAAGTCGGCGGTGTTGCGGTTGCCTGCCGACGCGATGCACGCGGTGCCTTGCATGCAGATGTCGCCGTAGTGCATCGGGTGCGGGGTGGCCTTGACCTGGTTGATGTTGGGCTTCTTGGTGTTCGCCTTGTCCAGCTGCGCGAACCACACGTCCCACATCTGGTTGACCTTGGCGCTGGGGCCGTCGGCCCCGAGCTCCTTGAGGCTCTTCTCGGTGCCGTACCACACGATGTCGAGCATTCCCGGCGCGCCGGCGACCGCCCACGGCATGAGGTTGGTGCGCGCCGGGGCCTTGTTGACCTGCTTCGGCGCGGACCAGCTCGTCCAGTCTGTGCCCGCCTTGTTGGGCTTGGACCAGCTGTACCAGGTCTGGTAGGTGTGGCCGTCGACCCACACGGCGTAGAGGTTCCGCGCGGTGTCCTGGGTGATGATCGGGAAGAGCGTGGACGGGTCGCCCGGCAGCGCGTCGGCGATCTTGTTGTAGTGGAACTTCAGGTTCCCGGCCGCGTCCTGCGGCACACCGACGGCCAGCGCCAGGGAGTTGCCGACGTGCTTGCTGAGGCTGAGCACGTCGCCGGTGTGCTGGTCGACGACGATGTTGGCCTGCGTGTTGGTGTAGCCGCTGCCGTCCTCGTTGTACATGCCCGCCTGGTGGCTGTAGTCGAGGCCGTCCGGGCTCATCTCCACGCGGTTGTAGATCTGCGCCGCGTACTCGTGGTAGTTGACCGGCACCGGGCCCTTGTACGGCGAGATCGTCTTGTCGCTCGGCCGTGGCTCGAAGATGCCGAACCACTGCCGGTCGCCGACCGGGTTCGCGCAGCCGATCGGGTTGGACTCGACGGTCTTGCCGTTGTCGTTCGTCGTGGCGGCCGTGAAGCACGTCAGCGCGTAGAGGTCGTTGTAGAAGACCTTGCCGTTGCGCGCGATCGAGATCTCGGTGTCGCCGCCGCCGGCACCCCAGCTGCTCTTGGTCGGCAGCAGGCCGGTGACGTACGTCGCGTCGGTGACCGTGCCGCCGGGGATGTCCTGGACGATCCGGTAGGAGTCACCGTCGTCGACCGAGACGTTCCAGATCGAGCGCTGTACGCCGGTGCCCTGCGGCCCGGAGACGTGGATCGCGCCGTCACGCGGCGACACCTTGATGTCCGGCTCGCCGTAGAGGTGGATCGGGTCGACGATGCGCGGTACGCCGAAGGTGATCTTCGATGCCGCGCTGCTGGCGGGCATCGCGGCGAGCGCGCTGATCGAGGTCGCGGCGAGCGCGGTCACGATGACGACGGCCTTCTTCACGAAGCTCTCCAAGGGGGCTGGCCACCCGACGGCGGCGCGACCCGTCAGTCTTCGCGCGGCGAAGGGCCGTTCCTGCCGCCCGCGGCCTGGGTCGGCGTGGCGCAGGCGGCCCGCCGTAGGGTCGAATTGTGGCCGAGGAGAGCCTGTTCGACGAGCGCGGGCGCGACGCGGAGCGCCGGGCCGCGCCGCTCGCCGTACGGATGCGGCCGCAGACGCTCGACGAGATCGTCGGACAGCAGCACCTGCTCGGGCCGGGGACGCCGTTGCGCCGGCTCGTCGAGGGCGACGCCGCGCTGTCGCTGATCCTCTGGGGCCCGCCGGGGTCGGGCAAGACGACCATCGCGCACGTCATCTCGGCCGCGACGCAGCGCCGCTACGCCGAGCTGTCCGCCGTCACGTCGGGCGTCAAGGACGTTCGCGCGGTCATCGAGGCGGCGCGCTCGGCGCTGACGATGACCGGCGCGCAGACCGTTCTCTTCATCGACGAGGTGCACCGGTTCTCGAAGACCCAGCAGGATGCGCTGCTGCCCGCGGTCGAGAACAACTGGGTCACGCTGGTCGCGGCGACGACGGAGAACCCGTTCTTCTCGGTCATCTCGCCACTACTGTCGCGCTCGCTGCTGCTCCGCCTCCAGCCTCTCTCGGACGACGACATCCGCGCCCTGCTCGGTCGGGCGCTCACTGACCCGCGCGGGCTCAACGCGGCGATCACGCTGACCGACGACGCCGCCGAGCACCTGGTGGCGATCGCTGGTGGCGACGCGCGCCGCGCGCTCACCGCGCTCGAAGCCGGCGCCGGCGCAGCGCAGGCGCTGCAGCGGGACGAGGTCGATCTCGCGACGCTCGAGGACGCGGTGGCCAAGGCGGCCGTGCGCTACGACCGCGACGGCGACCAGCACTACGACGTCGTCAGCGCGTTCATCAAGAGCATGCGCGGGTCCGACGTCGACGCGGCGTTGCACTACCTCGCGCGGATGATCGAGGCGGGCGAGGACCCACGGTTCATCGTCCGGCGCATGGTCATCCTCGCCAGCGAGGACATCGGGCTCGCGGACCCGACGGCGCTGCTCACCGCCGTCGCAGCCGCGCACGCGCTCGAGCTCGTCGGACTGCCCGAAGCGAAGCTCAACCTCGCGCAGGCCGTCATCCACCTGTGCCTCGCGCCGAAGTCCAACGCGGTAATCACAGCGATCGGTGCGGCGACGGCGGACATCGAGGCGGGACGCATCGGGGGAGTGCCGCCGCACCTGCGTGACGCGCACTACCCCGGCGCAAAGCGAGTCGACCACGGCAAGGGCTACCGATACGCTCACGACTTCCCGGACGCCCTGGTGGCGCAGCAGTTCGCGCCGGATGCCGTGGTCGGCCGGGACTACTACGTGCCGACGGAACACGGCGCGGAACGCGCGCTGAAGGAACGCCTGGCGCGGGTACGCGAGGTGCTGCGCGGCAGCGGCGGGACGACCGACGAGAAGCGGGAGTAGCGCGGCCTCATGGTGAGCATCGGTGGCGTCGCGGTCCTCATCCTCGCGGTCTTCTGGGCCGTGCTGGTCGGCTTTCTCTGCTTCGTCCTCATCCGGCTCGGCGGCGTGCTGCAGAGCACCGAGGAACTCGTCGACGGCATCACCGAGCGCACGGTGCCGCTGCTCGGCGAGGTCACGACGACCGTCGTGCACGTCAACGAAGAGCTCGTCCGCGTCGACGCGATCACATCCAACGTGCAGACCGTCACCTCGAATCTCGCCGGTCTCGCGGGTCTCTTCGCCGCGACGCTGGGCAGCCCACTGGTCAAGGTCGCGGCCTTCTCCTACGGCGTACGGCGCGCGGCGAGCAACCGGCGTAAGGCCGACCTGGAGAAGGAAGTGCGCGCCAACGTTAAGGCGCAGCGCCGCGGCAGCGGTCGGTTCGGGCGGCGGGGCTAGGCAATGCGTCGCGTCTTCTGGACGGGTCTCGGCATCGGGCTGGGTGGCGCGGCCGGCGTGCTCGTCGCGCGCAAGCTGCGCCGCGCGCAGGAGGCGCTCACCCCCTCCTCGCTCGCCGGCGCGCTGATCGGCAGCATCACCGGGCTCGGTGACGCGGTCCGCGGCTTCGCCAGCGAGGTGCGCGCGGGCATGGCCGAGCGCGAGGACGACCTGCGCACGCAGCTCGGCCTCGACGGCGAGCCGGGGGAGTAACCGCCGTGCGGTCCGCCGACATCCGCACCAAGTTCGTCGAGCACTTCCAGCGCCTCGACCACGCGGTCGTCCCATCCGCGTCGCTCGTCGCCGACGACCCGACGCTGCTGTTGGTCAACGCCGGGATGGTGCCGTTCAAGCCGTACTTCCTCGGCCAGCTGCCGCCGCCGTGGCCGCGTGCGGTCAGCGTGCAGAAGGTCGTGCGCACCGTCGACATCGACGTCGTCGGCACCACGAGCCGGCACGCGAGTTTCTTCGAGATGTGCGGCAACTTCTCGTTCGGCGACTACTTCAAAGAGAAGGCGATCCCCTACGCCTGGGAGCTGCTCACCGAGGGCTACGGCTTCCCGCCGGACCTGCTGTGGGCAACGGTCTACACCGACGACGACGAGGCCGCGCGCATCTGGCACCGCGACGTTGGGCTGCCGGAGGAACGGATCCAGCGCCGCGGCAAGGCCGACAACTACTGGCACATGGGCGTCCCGGGACCCGGTGGCCCGTGCAGCGAGATCTACTACGACCGCGGCGAGAAGTACGGCCGCGAGGGCGGGCCGATCGCCGACGAGGAGCGCTACCTCGAGGTCTGGAACCTCGTCTTCATGCAGTCCGAGCTCGGCGCGGTGCGCAGCAAGGAGGACTTCGACATCGTCGGCGACCTCCCGGCGCAGAACATCGACACGGGCATGGGCCTCGACCGGATGGCGGTCGTCCTGCAGGGCGTCGAGAGCATCTTCGACAGCGACCTCGTCTTCCCGATCGTGCAGCGCGCCGAGGAGCTGACCGGCGCGCGCTACGGCACGGGTGCGCAGATCGACGTACGGCTGCGCGTCGTCGGCGACCACGCGCGCACCGCAACGATGCTCATCGCCGACGGCGTCATCCCCGGCAACGAGGGACGCGGCTACGTGCTACGCCGGATGCTGCGCCGCGCGGTCCGCAGCGCGCGGCTGCTCGGCGCGGACGAGCCAGTGATGGAGGAGCTCGTCGCCGCGGTGCGCGGCACGATGAGCGCGGGCTACCCGGAGCTCGACGCCGACTTCGCGCGCGTCGCCGCTGTTGCACGCACCGAGGAGGAAGCCTTCCTCGACACGCTGCGCACTGGGACGACGCTCTTCGACACCGCGGTCACGCAGGCGAAGGCCAGCGGCGCCACCGTGCTGCCCGGGGCCGAGGCCTTCCGGCTGCATGACACCTACGGCTTCCCGATCGACCTCACGCTCGAGATGGCGCGCGAGCAGGGCCTTGACGTCGACGAGGAGTCCTTCCGCGCGCTCATGCGTGAGCAGCGGGAGCGCTCGCAGGCGGAACGCCGCGGCAAGCAGATCGGCAACGTCGACGTCGGCGCCTACCGCGACGCGTTCGACCGCGCCGGCCCGACCGAGTTCGTGGGCTACGCCGACACCGCCGCGGAGGCGACCGTGCGCGCGCTGCTGCACGGCGACGGGCTGGTCGACGCCGTGAGCGAGGGCGACGAGGTCGACGTCGTGTTGGACCGCACGCCGTTCTACGCCGAAGCGGGCGGCCAGGAAGGCGATCGCGGCGTGCTGTCGCTCGACGGCGTCGAGGTCGAGGTGCTCGACACGCCACCGCGCCCGCTGCCGGACCTCGTCGTGCACCGCGTGCGCGTGCGCTCCGGCGAGTTACGGGTCGGCGTAGCGGTCGAGGCGGTCGTCGACGTCGAGCGGCGCCGGTCGATCTCGCGATCACACACCGCGACGCACCTCGTCCATCGCGCGTTCCGCGGCGCGCTCGGCGAGGCGGCGACCCAAGCGGGTTCGCTCAACGCGCCGGGTCGGTTGCGCTTCGACTTCCACTCGCCGACGGGCGTGCCCGCGGGCGTGCTCGCCGACGTCGAGGCGGAGGTCAACGCGCATCTCGTCGACGACCTCGAGGTGCGCGCGTTCGTCACGTCGCAGGACGAGGCGCGGCGGATCGGCGCGCTAGCGCTCTTCGGCGAGAAGTACGGCGACCCCGTGCGCGTCGTGGAGGTGGGCGACTACGCCCGTGAGCTCTGCGGCGGCACGCACGCCGCGCGATCGGGGCAGCTCGGCATCGTCAAGCTGCTGGGAGAGTCGTCGATCGGCGCCGGCACGCGCCGGGTCGAGGGTCTCGTCGGGCTCGACGCGCTGCGCTTCCTCGCCCACGAGCACGTGTTGCTGTCGGGGCTGTCCGAGTCGCTCAAGGCGCCGGTCGACGAGATCCCCGATCGCGTAGCGGCGCTGGCGCAGCGGTTGCGCGAGGCCGAGAAGGAGCTGGACCGGCTGCGCGCCGGTGCAGTGCTGGCGGCCGCGGGCGGGCTCGCCGATGCCGCGGCGGACGTCAACGGGATCGCCGTCGTCGCGCACGAGGCGCCGACCGGGACCGGCCCCGACGACGCGCGGAAGTTGGCCCTCGACGTCCGTGGTCGGCTTGAGCCTGCGCGGCCCGCGGTGGTCGCGATCGCGACGCGCGGCGACGGTCGCGCCAACCTCGTCGTCGTCGTCGGGTCGTTGGCGCAGCAGCGCGGCGTCAAGGCGGGCGCTCTCGTCCGCGCGCTCACCCCACTGCTGGGCGGCGGCGGGGGCGGCAAGGACGACCTCGCGACCGGCGGCGGCACGAACCCGGACGGCATCGCGGACGCCCTCGCCGAGCTCCCGCGGCTCATCGCGGAGGGCAGCGGTGCCTGACTCGTTCCAGGGGACCGCGGTGATCGTCGCCGCCCTGCTGCCCGGTGGCTTGTACACCTGGGCGTTCGAGCGGCAGGTCGGGCGCTGGGGGATCAGCCTGACCGACCGGCTGTTGCGCTTCGTCGGATTCGCGGCGCTGGTGCATGCGCTGGCGGCGCCCGCGACGTATGCCGTGTACCGAGCGTGGCTGCACAGCGGCGACCTTGGTGCCGGGCGCGTTTCGGCATGGGCCATCTGGGGGGTCGCGCTGGCGTACGTCCTCCTGCCAACGCTCGCCGGGGTCGTCGTAGGGATCGCGACGCGGAAGCGCTCGCGATGGGCGACATGGATCACCGGGCGCAACCCCGCGCCGCGGGCATGGGACTACTTCTTCAGCACCGCGCCCAAGGGATACGTCCGGCTCAAGTTGAAAGGCGACGACGGCGGGGGGTGGATCGCGGGCACCCTCGGCGAGCGCCCTCGGCGCCTGCGGCAGTCGTACTCAGCGGGCTATCCCGAGAAGCAAGACCTATATCTCGCCGAGACATTCGAGGTCGACGACGACGGCGACATGCTGACCGGGGACGGCAACCGTCCGATACCCCGCGGCTCCGGGGTATTACTGGACTGGAGTGAAGTGGCCTATCTTGAGTTCGACCCCATTTGACCAGCGGGAGTGTCGAAGTGGCGAAGGACCTGGTTGGTACCGGGCGCAGTCCGTGGGGCGGCTACGTCGGCGGCCGGCTCCCGGATGAGCTGCCGCCAGTGCCCGAGGCGTGGCGGGCGAAGCCGAAGAAGACCAAGACCAACAAGGACGCCGGCAGCAATTCAGAGCGAAAGGCCGTGAAGCGCGTCGCGAAGGCGACACGGAAGAAAGCCAGCTAGCGGCGGAGACAGGTCAGCTCGACGACGCCGAGCACCCCGGCGAGTGGCCGATACGGTGACGGGCGTGGTGAGCCAGGTGTTCTGGGCGACGGCGTTCACCGGGTGACCGTGCGCACCGGACGGCGCGCCGGGGTACGCATCGGCGTAGATGTCGGGACTGTGCGGGTGGGGCTCGCGGTGTCCGATCCCGAGGGGATCCTCGCGACGCCGCTGGCGACGCTCACGCGTGACCAAGACGGCACCCGCGACCTCGACGAGCTCGCGGCGCTAGTCGCCGAGCACGGCGCGATAGAGGTCGTTGTCGGCAACCCGCTGCACCTGTCTGGCGTGCCCGGCGCGGCCGCGGTGGCCGCCCGCGAGTACGCCGATGCGCTGCGTCCGCTCGTCGCGCCGGTGCCCGTCGTGCTCGCCGACGAGCGGCTGACGACCGTCACTGCGGAGCGTCAGCTCGCCGAGCGCGGGCTCCGTGGTCGGGCGCGGCGGCGCGTCGTAGACCAAACTGCGGCCGTCGTGATCCTGCAGGCGCACCTTGACTCGTTGCGCGCGTCGTCGTGAGTGACCGGCTCGACGTCATGGCGCCCGAGGACAAGAGCGACGTCGACCCGCCGCGGCGCCGTCGACCGCTCGGCGCGCTGGTCGCGCTCGTCGTGCTCGCCGTCGTGCTGGCGGGCACGCTGGGCGGCGGGCGGGCGCTGCTGCGCGACCTATTCCGTCCCGCGCCGGACTACTCCGGATCGGGCTCGGGGTCGGTCGTCATACAGGTCCCCAAGGGTGCGAGCGCGGCCGACATCGGCCGCATCCTCGTCACGCGCGACGTCGTGAAGAGCGCGGCCGCCTTCACCAACGCCGCGCGCAAGGACGACCGCGCGCTCGGCATCCAGCCGGGCTTCTACCAGCTGCGTCTGCGCATGCGGGCGCGCGCCGCTTTGGCCCTGTTGCTCGACCCGCGGTCCAGGCTGCGCGGTCGCGTCACCGTGCCGGAGGGCACGACGGTCGCGCGCACGCTCGAGCTCATCGCGCAGAACACCGAAGTGAAGATCGCCGACCTCAAGGAGGCCGCGGCGAACCCGGCCGCGCTCGGGCTCCCCGCTTATGCGCGCAACCGCCTCGAGGGCTTTCTCTTCCCGGCGACCTACGACGTGGAGCCCGGCACGTCGGCGGTCGAGGTGCTGTCGATGATGGTCGACCGCTTCGAGGTCGCGGCGGCCGCGGTGGAGCTCGAGGAGCGCGCGCACGAGACGGGACTCTCGCCGTACCAGCTCGTGGTGCTTGCGTCGCTGGTGGAAGGCGAGACGGGGATCGCGGAGGACCGGCCCAAGGTGGCCCGCGTCGCGCTGAACCGCCTCGCCAAGGGGATGCGGCTGGAGTTCGACTCGACGGTGCAGTACGCGCTAGGCAAGCCCAAGTCGCGGCTGCTCACGCGCGACACGGCCGTCGACTCGCCGTACAACACCTACCGCGTCCGCGGCCTGCCGCCGACGCCGATCAGCTCGCCGGGCGAGGACGCGCTGCGTGCCGCGGTCGCGCCGGCCGCGGGCGACTGGCTCTACTTCGTCGTCATCGACAAGGCCGGGCACACGGGTTTCACGGCGTCGTACGACGAGTTCCTCCGCTTCAAGGAGCAGTACCGCCGAGAGGTGCTGAACGGCTGATGCCGCGCGCCGCCGTGCTGGGTTCGCCGATCGCGCACTCGTTGTCGCCGGTCGTGCACCGCGCGGCGTACAAGGCCGCAGGCCTGAAGGACTGGCGCTACACCGCGGTCAAGTGCGACGAGGCGGCGTTGGCGGCACGGCTCGCGGAGATGCGGGCGGACGGTGACTGGGCCGGCCTGTCGCTGACGATGCCGCTGAAGATTGCGGCCGTCGGGCTCATGGACGAGGTCGTCGGCGACGCCGCAGTCGTCGAGGCGGTCAACACCGTTGTCTTCGGCCGCACTGGGCTCGTCGGTCACAACACCGACGTCGCCGGGCTACTCGGCGCGCTGTCCGAGATCGGCGTCACGCGCGTTGACGCGCCCGTCGTCATCCTCGGCGGCGGTGGCGCCGCGCGGGCCGCACTCGCCGCGGCCGCGGCACTGCGCGCACCGCGCATCGACCTCGTCGTCCGGGTCGCGAGCCGCGCCACGCCGCTGACCCACGTCGCGCGCGCGCTGCACCTGCGGGTCGGCGTGACGCCCTGGTCCGCCGTCGAGACGACCATCCACGACGCGGCCCTCGTCATCGCGACGACGCCACGCGAGGTGACCGACCCGCTCGCCAAGCGGCCCTGGCCG
>JBHELW010000125.1:0-1701 GCA_046262915.1 Mycobacteriales bacterium
GAGCGGTTGAGCGTGTAGAAGTGCAGCCCGGGGGCGCCCCCGTCTAGCAGGCGCTGGCAGAGCTCGGTCGCCAGCTCGACGCCGCGCCTGCGGACCTCGTCCGGGTCGTCTGCGGCACCTTCGAGCTTGCCGACGACCTCATCCGGCACCGCCGCGCCGGAGAGCTTCGCCATCCGCGACACCGACGACAGGTTCGTGATCGGCATGATGCCCGGGACGACCGGCTTGTCGACGCCGTGCGCAGCCAGTTCGTCGATCAGTCCGAAGTAGTCACTTTCGCGGAAGAAGAATTGTGTGATCGCGAAGTCGGCGTGCCGAAGCTTGGCGGCGAGGTGCTCGCGGTCCGACGCTCGGTCCGCTGACGACGGGTGCATCTCAGGATGCGCGGCGACGCCGACAGAGAAGTTCCCGACTTCGCGCGCGAGGTCGACCAGTTCCAGCGCGCGCCGGAAGTCGCCCGGCGGCAGCCCGAGGTCTGCCGGTGGATCGCCGCCCAACGCGAGCACGTTCTCGACGCCCGCGTCGCGGTAGCGCGTGAGGATGTCGACGAGCTCGGCCTTCGAGTGCGCCGCGCAGGTCAGATGTGCCATCGGCGTCATCGACGTCTCGCGCAGGATGCGCACGACGAGGTCGTGCGTGCGCTCGCGCGTCGTGCCGCCCGCGCCGTAGGTGATCGAGACGAACGACGGCCGCAGCTCCTCGAGCTCCACCAGGGTGAGCTCGAGCTGCCGCTCGGCCTCGTCGGTCTTCGGCGGGAAGAACTCGAAGGAGTACGACGGGCCGCGCGCGAGGATGTCGGCAACCTTGGCCATGGTGGCCGCAACCTACCGCCGCCGCCGTCGTTGCCCCGCTAGGGTTTCCCGCGACGGGGCGCCCGCGCCGCTCCGGCGTACGACGAGAGGAATCCCGCCTGCCGTGGCGACGCGTCTGACTCCCAGCCGGACCATCGCTCTCGCTCTGACGGCTGCCGCGCTCTTCGGCGTCGCGCCGACATCGCCGGCCGCGGCCGACCCGCAGCAGCAGATCGCCGCCGCCCGCGCCGAGCTCACCCGGCTCAACGAGCGCGTCGACGTGGCCGTGGAGGACTACAACGCGGCGCAGGTTGCCCTCGACGCCGCCACCCGCCGTGCCGCGTCCGCGCAGGCACGGGTGGGCCGCGAGGCCGCGCGCGTCGCCGAGCTACGTCGCTCGCTCGCCACCGTTGCGACTACCGCCTACATCACGGGTGGCGCCGACCCGCTCGCGCAGCTCGTCGACGCCCGTGACCCCGCGCAGTTCCTCGCTCGCGCCGGGATGCTGCAGCAACTCGCCCGCGGGGACGCGCAGCGGCTGCTCACCGTAAAGCTCGCCGTACGCCGGCTCGACCAGCAGCAGGTAACGGCCGCGCAGGTGCTGGCCGAGCAGCATCGGCTCGCGCGTGAGGTGGCCCGCGAGAAGACCTTTATCGAGCGCGACGTCGCCCGCCAGCAAGTGCTGCTCGCGAAGCTGATCACCAAAGAAGAGCGGCGGCAGGCCGCGCTTCGCGCCGAGCGTGCCCGGGTCGCGGCGCTGCGCGCGGCCCGACTCGCGCGGGAAGCGGCCGCGCGCGCTGCGGCAGCACGGGCTGCCCAACGCGCGTCGCGTTCGAGGGACGCGTCCCGAACGGCGTACACGGGACCGGCGTCCGGCCGGGCGAGCGTCGCGGTGAGCGAGGCCTACCGC
>JBHELW010000126.1:0-1849 GCA_046262915.1 Mycobacteriales bacterium
CGCTGCGCCGTACCGACGCGGGATCGCGACCGACGGCGTCGCACGCGCGGGAGAGCACGTCAAGGCGGGCGCGGTAGTCGTCGAGGCCGACGCGCCAGACGGTGTTCCAGCCGTCGCCAACCCGCGCGACGATGCGCAGCAGTCGGTCACCCTTGCCACCGATCCACACCGGTGGCCGCGGGCGCTGCACCGGGCCCGGAACGCATGGCGCGTCGCGGACGGCGTAGTGCGCGCCGGCGTAGGAGAACGGCGAGACCGCGAGCATGCCGCCGACGATGCGGGCGTAGTCCTCGAGCCGCGCCAGGCGCTGTCCCGGGGGGTCGAACGCGAACCCATGCGCCTCGTACTCCGCTTCCAGCCAGCCGGCGCCCAGGCCGACCTCGACGCGGCCGCCGGACAGTACGTCGAGAGTGGCGACCATCTTCGCGAGCGCGCCGGGTGGTCGGAACGCCTCGCAGAGCACGAGCGAGCCGACGCGCAGCCGACGGGTTGACGCGGCGACCGCCGTCATCGTCGTCCAGCACTCGAGCGCGGGCGACGCCGATGACGGTCCGCCGTAGCGGGAGGGGTCGAGGAAGAAGTGGTCACTGACCCAGCCCGTCGCGAACCCCGCGGCCTCGGCGGACCGCGCGACCGAGATCGCGTCGGCGGGTGTCACGCGGCCGGACCCGACCGAGAAGTCGTGGTGCGGCAGCGCGAGGCCTAGAGTGAGCGGCAGCGGGTGCTCCTCGTCACGGGTCTGCGCAGCGGCTCATAATGGGCCAAACGGACCAATGAGCGCGCCGCTCCGCGGCTGGTCGGAGTCTCAAGATTTCGCGCAGGGGGGTCGAATCCAAGACCGTGTGGTCCCCGTCTGACGTGCGCTCCGAGTCGGGCGGGCGGCACAGCAAGCGCGCGACCGACGCGGCGCTGACCGACGTCCGCGAACCGGTGGACGGCGGGGTGGAGACAGCGCCGAACGGCGACACGCCGTCCGACAACGGTCGGTCCATGCCCAACCCCGCCGACAGCCCGTTCTTCGCACCGGGCCCGACCGACCAGCCGGTCCTGCGCCGGCGACGCATCGGCGAAGTGCTCGTCAGCATGGGCGTGCTCACCGAGGAGCAGCTGCTCGACTGCCTGGCCGCGCAGGCGAAGTCGCCCACGGGACGGCCGCGCAAGCGCCTCGGCGCGATCATCGTCGACCGCAAGCTCGCGACGGAGCGCCAGGTCATCCAGGCGCTGGCCGACGCGATGCAGCTGCCCGTCGTAGACCTCGCCGTTACGCCGGTATCCGCGAGCGCGGCGCGACTGATCCCGCGGGCAGTGGCTGAACGCCACCTGATCCTCGGGCTGAAGCTCGACGGCAACGTCCTCACCGTCGCGACCTCGGACCCGACGAACATCGTCGCGCTCGACGACGTGCGGCTCTATGCGAAGACCGAGGTCTCCTGGGTCGTCGCCTCCGAGCGAGCGATCCGCCAGCACCTCAACCGCATCTGGAGCATCGAAGAAGACGCCAGCGACATCACGACGCTGTTCGAAGAGGACGATTTCACCGACGAGGCGCTGGCCGACGGCGCGGGTGCCGAGGCGACACCTGTCGTGCGGCTGGTCAACGCGATCCTCGCCGATGCAGTGCGCGCCGAGGCCAGCGACATTCATATCGAGCCACAACTGAAGGAAGTGCGGGTCCGCTTCCGCGTCGACGGCCTCCTTCGCGACGTGATGAAGGTCCCGCGCAGTGCGGCCGCGGGCGTCATCAGCCGCATCAAGATCGTCTCCGGTCTCGACATCGCCGAGCGCCGACGCCCACAGGATGGCCGCACCCGCCTGCACGTCGACGACGAGAGCATCGACGCCCGCGTCT
>JBHELW010000127.1:0-4432 GCA_046262915.1 Mycobacteriales bacterium
TCGCCGGCGGGCTCCAGCTGCGTCATCACCAGGCCGTCGAGCCGCTCGTCCCGCCAGAGCGGAGTGCCATCAACACCGTCCAGCACGTGCAGCACGCCGTACGTGGCAGCGCGGTAGTCAGGCGCTTCGATCAGCCCCAGCTCAGGGCAGCCATCGGAGGTCAGGTCTGGCAGCGCCGCGACATAGGTGTACGTCGGCAGAACGGTCGGCGTGCCGATCAGGGCAACTGCGCCCGTCGCCCCATCCAGGAATGCAAACTGCGTAGCATTCTCGGCATTTCCCTCGCCCCCGGCGGCGTAGATGAGCGCGACGACCACGTCGTTGGCCGGGCGGCCGGGGCAGCTCCGTAGGCCCACGAACTGAACGTCGTTGAGCTCGCTCCAGGTACTTGGACCGATCGACCACGTCGCGAGATCGGCCATCGTCCGCGACCACAGCTCGGCGCCAGTGCCGCTGAGTGCGGTGAGTGAGAAGGTCCCGAGGCGCGCCTCGCCCTGCGTCGTGCCCTTCGACTCGCGGTCCCAGCGGAGCTCCAGCACGCCGCGATCACCGACGGGCCCTAGACGTGCCCCGCGCACGTCTGCCACGCCCGCCACGGTCCGTGTCCAGCGGGCCCGACCGGATGCTCCACTCCGCGAAATCAGCGTCGTCGCGTATGCCGACGGCAGCGCAATGTGCCGCAGATCGATGAGGTCCGCACCGTGGTCATGGTCGAGATCTCCGACGACGCGGAGCTCCGCCGGGTTCTTGTACGGCGGCCGCGCCGCACTCGAGACGCTGTGCAACGAGTCCGCGACATAGACCGGCGCCGCGCCGCCTCGAGGAGGCGGGACCGACGAGGCGGAGGGAGTGCCGACCAAGGCGACCGAAGCAGCAGCAGCCGCGACTACACGTACGAGACGCACACTCAGCACTTCGCGCTCGAGCCGCGTGCTCCTTCGGCGCTCGCGCGGCGACCCGGCTCGCTAGGGTCGCCCCGATGTGCCCGGACTCGCCGACGCCTCCCCGCCGGACCGCCGCGACTGATCTCGACGAGCAGATCGAGCTGCTGGTCCGCGGCCTGCACAACGACCCGCACGCCGTCCTCGGCGCGCACCCGGCACGTAGCCGAACGACAATCCGCGCGTTCCGGCCGGACGCGACGTCAGTGAGCGTCATCGTCGGCGACAAGCGCACCGCGCTCAAACGCATCCACGACGCCGGGGTCTTCGCCGGCACCGTGCCCGGTGGCACGAAGCCGAACTACCGCCTCGAGATCAGCTACCCGGACCAGGACACCGTCTGCGAGGACGACCCCTACCGTTTTCTGCCGAGCGTCGGCGAGCTCGACCTGCATCTGATGGGCGAGGGCCGGCACGAGGAGCTGTGGCAGCGACTCGGTGCCCACGAGCAGCGCTACGGCGAGGTGACCGGCACGAGCTTCGCGGTCTGGGCGCCGAGCGCTCAGGGCTGCCGGGTGGTCGGCGATTTCAACAACTGGGACGGGCGGACCGCGGCTATGCGCGCGATGGGCTCGTCCGGGGTATGGGAGATCTTCCTGCCGAACGTCGCCGCCGGCGCGGTCTACAAGTACGAGGTGCTCGGCGCGGACGGCAAGTGGCGGCAGAAGGCGGACCCACTCGCCTTCCGCACCGTCGAGCCACCGGAGACGTCGAGCGTTGTCTTCACGTCGAGCTACGACTGGGGCGACGCCGCGTGGCTCGCGACCCGCGCGGAGCTCGACCAGCAGGCCGCGCCGATGTCCGTCTACGAGGTGCACCTGGGATCGTGGCGGCAGGGCCTCTCCTACACCGAGCTCGCCGACGAGCTCGTCGCCTACGTGCGGGAGATGGGCTTCACGCACGTCGAGCTGCTTCCGGTCGCGGAGCACTCGTTCGGCGGGTCGTGGGGCTACCAGGTCTCGGCCTACTACGCGCCGACGGCGCGGTTCGGTACGCCGGACGAGTTCCGTCACCTCGTCGACGCGCTGCACCAGGCAGACATCGGCGTGATCGTCGACTGGGTCCCTGCGCACTTCCCGAAGGATGAGTGGGCACTGGCGCGCTTCGACGGCACGCCGCTCTACGAGCACTGGGACCCGCGCAAGGGCGAGCACCCGGACTGGGGCACGCTGGTCTTCAACTTCGCGCGCCACGAGGTGCGCAACTTCCTCATCGCCAACGCGCTGTTCTGGGTCGAGGAGTTCCACATCGACGGGCTGCGCGTCGACGCCGTCGCCTCGATGCTCTACCTCGACTACTCGCGCGGCCCGGGACAGTGGGCGCCCAACAAGTTCGGCGGCAACGAGAACCTCGAGGCCGTCGCCTTCCTGCAGGAGATGAACGCCACGGTCTACCGGCGTAACCCCGGCGTCATGACGATCGCCGAGGAGTCGACGGCGTGGCCCGCCGTCTCGCGGCCGGTGCATCTCGGCGGGCTCGGGTTCGGGTTCAAGTGGAACATGGGCTGGATGCACGACACCCTGGGCTACTGCTCGCGGCCACCGGTCTACCGCGGGTTCCATCATCAACAGCTGACGTTCTCGATGATGTACGCCTACTCCGAGAACTACCTGCTGCCGCTCTCGCACGACGAGGTCGTGCACGGCAAGGGCTCGTTGCTCACCAAGATGCCCGGCTCGCGCGTTGCGCAGCTCGCGACGCTGCGCACCCTGCTCGCCTACCAGTGGTCACACCCGGGCAAGCACCTGCTCTTCATGGGCGGCGAGCTCGCGCAGGAGCGCGAGTGGTCGCACGACCGGTCGCTGGACTGGGACGTGCTCGAGGATCCCGGTCACGGCGGGGTGCACCACCTCGTGCGCGACCTGAACCGGCTCTACCGCGACACCCCGGCACTCTGGCAGCAGGACACGAAGCCGGCGGGGTTCGCCTGGATCGACGCCAACGACGCCAACAGCAACGTCTTCTCGTTCCTGCGAAACGATGCCGACGGCGGCGTGCTCGCGTGCATCGCCAACTTCGCGGGCGTCAGCCACGCGCCGTACAAGATCGGTCTCCCGCATGCCGGACGCTGGACCGAGGTGCTCAACACCGACTCCGACTTCTACGGCGGACAGGGTGTCGGCAACCTCGGCGGCGTGACCGCGGTCGACAAGCCCTGGCATGGTCAGCCCGCGTCGACCGAGCTCACGCTGCCGCCGCTGTCGATGCTGTGGTTCCGCTACGACGGTCCGGTCGCCGAGGAGGCACCGGCCACGGCCACCAGCGCGACCGCGAAGCCCGGCGTGTCGTCGCGACCGAAGAAGGCTGCTGCGCGACCCTGACACGGGGGTGGCGCATGCGCGACGACGTGCGGTACGAGCTCGCGACACTCGTGGGGTGGGGCGCAGGCCTGCTGCTGATGGCCGTCGCCGAGCGCGTGATCGCCTCGCGCGCCGTCGTCAGCTACGCCGAGCGCCTCTGCCGTGAGGCCGCGCGCGAGCGCGCGTAGCGACGCCTAGTACAGCGCGCTCGCCAGGTCACGGCGCGCACGCAGCACACGCGCGTCGTCGGCGGGGAACTGCTCGAACAGCTCGATCAGCCGCTGCCGCGCCTGGTCGCGAGCATCGTCGGTCGACGTGCGCACCACCTCGAGCAACGCGGGGAACTCCGCGACGAGCGCGTCTAGCTCCGGGTCCGGCGGCGGCGGCTCCGCGAGCTGCTCCGCATCCCCCGTCGCGGCAGCGCCGTCCGCGGCCGCTGCGCCGTCAGCCGACCCCGGCGCTCCGGCGTAGACCTCTTGCGCGATGCGACCCACCTCGGACAGCCACTGGCGCACTTGTGCCTCGGGCATCGCGCCGGTGAACTCGCCCGCGAGCTGGCCGTCGATGATCGCCTTGACCGCCGGGATGCCTTGCACCTGCAGGGCCTGCGCGATCCGCGGGTTGGCGTCGACGTCGATCTTCGCCAGCACCCAGCCACCCGCCGCCTCCGCGTTGAGCTTCTCCAACACCGGCGTGAGCTGACGACACGGGCCGCACCAGCTCGCCCAGAGGTCGAGTACGACGGGGACGCTGCGCGAGCGGTCGACGACTGCGGTCGCGAATGTCGCCTCCGTGACGTCGATGA
Organism: Mycobacteriales bacterium; assembly: GCA_046262915.1. Classification (GTDB taxonomy): domain Bacteria; phylum Actinomycetota; class Actinomycetes; order BP-191; family BP-191; genus JBHELW01. The sequence goes on from JBHELW010000127.1 coordinate 4,047, forward strand.
CCTCGCCGACCGCCGGGCCGAGGTTCGGAATGTCTGCAGGTCCCATATGCACAGTCTCCGGTATGCGCGCCCCGAACGCTCAACCCGTGGTGGGCTGGCCCGAGCACCGGCTTTCCGCCGTAGCTATCGATGTGAAGTTCTGGCTGCCATAACAACCGAAAGTTCACATCGACGGCCACCTCGTGGGACGAGCGCGAGTGAACAGCACCGCGGCGATGCCGGCGACAACGACATGCAGCACGGTCACGCCGATCGCCGCGGCGAGCAGCCCGTTGCGGGCTTCGCGGTGCTGGTGAATCGCTCGGCGCCCAGGACACATCCGGCACACTCGTGCCATGGCGACCATCCCGTACCTGAGTCACCTCCGCGCGGACGGCCAGGCGCTC
>JBHELW010000128.1:0-6899 GCA_046262915.1 Mycobacteriales bacterium
CGTCGGCGCTCAGCGCTACGACGTGAAGTTCTCGCACGAGCCGACCTTCCGCTGGTCACTGGCGCCACCGTGTCGGCACCGGCGCGCATGATCTCTTGCGTGGTCCCTCCGCGACAAGACGACCACGACCGCTCTCTTGACATATACCCCCAGGAGGTATAGGTTTCTGCGGTCTGCGAAGCGGAGGTCGCGATGCACGGTTACGCCGAGAGCAAGGACGCACACACGAAACGACTACGTCGTATCGAGGGGCAGGTCCGGGGGTTGCAGCAGATGGTCGAGGCCGACCGCTACTGCATCGACATCCTCACCCAGGTCTCTGCCGTGACCAGCGCCTTGCAGGCGTTCGCGCTGGGGATGCTCGACGAGCACCTGTCGCACTGCGTCCGCGCGGCGATCGACTCCGGTGGTCCCGAGGCAGACCGCAAGGTTGCTGAGGCGTCGGCCGCGATCGCGCGGCTGGTGAGGTCGTGAACGCGTTCGGTGCCGATGTCATGGAGAGCCTGAAGATGGCCTTCTTCATGCTCTGGGAGACGCTCTGGGCGCTCATCCTCGGCTTTGGGTTGTCCGGCGTGGTGCAGGCATTCGTGCCACGCGAGGCGATGGAGCGAACGATGGGCGACCACGGCGTCGCGGCGGTCACCCGCGCCTCCGCTTTCGGCATGGTCTCGTCGTCGTGCTCCTACGCGGCCACGGCGATGGCGAAGTCGCTCTTCCAGAAGGGCGCGGACTTCATCACCGCGATGGTCTTCATGTTCGCGAGCACGAACCTCGTCGTCGAGCTTGGTGTCGTGCTGCTCATCCTGATGGGCTGGCAGTTCGCAGCCGCTGAGTTCATCGGCGGCCCGATCATGATCGCGTTGCTGGCCGCGGTTGGTGGCTTCGTCCTCCACCGTCGGCTGACCGACCCCGCACGCGAGCGCCTCGCGTCCGGCCATGTCGGCGGCCACGACCACCAGGCGATGGTGGGTGTCAGCGAGGAAAGGCAAGCCGAGCTCGAGCGCACGTCATGGCACGCGAAGCTCACCTCGAAGGCAGCGTGGGCCGACGCCGCGAGCTACACCATGGCGGACATCACGATGCTGCGGCGCGAGCTCGTCATCGGCTACTCCGTAGCCGGCCTCATCACCGTGTTCGTCTCCCACGAACTCTGGGAGCGCGTGTTCTTCCACGGCCACGGCGTCTGGACGGCGATCGAGAACGTGCTCGTCGGCCCGTTCATCGCAGTCGTCAGCTTTGTGTGCTCGATCGGGAACGTGCCGCTTGCGGCCGCGCTCTGGCACGGCGGTCTCGGGTTCGGCGGCGTGATCGCCTTCATCTTCGCCGACCTGATCACGCTGCCACTGCTGCTGATCTACCGGAAGTACTACGGGATCGCGCTGACGTTGCGCCTGCTCGCCGTCTTCTGGCTGGTGATGGCCGTCGCCGGTCTCGCCGTCGAGGGCATCTTCGGGCTCATCGGATGGATTCCTGAGCCGAAGCACGGCGAGGTCGTGCACGCGCGCTTCGACTGGAACTACACGACGTACCTCAACGTCGTGTTCCTCGTCGTGTTCGCGGTTCTTTTCTGGCTGTACCGGCACCGCGCCGATTTCGGCGGCGGTCATGGCTACGCCATCGATCCCGTCTGCGGCATGCAGGTGGCAACGGCGAACGCGCCGGCATCGACCACCCACGCCGGCGAACGCGTCTGGTTCTGCTCCGACCGCTGCCGCGGACGATTCGAAGCCCAGCCCGACCGCTTCGCGGGCGCCGCCGCGACCGGGAACCAGGCGGGCACGCACTGCGTCTGAGCAGCGGACACCGTTGCGAGACGGGGAGGGCGACCGTGGATGCACAAGCGCGTAACAGGCTGGTCGGGGGCGCGGCTGCACTGGTGGTTATCGCCGGTAGCGCTCTCGCGATCTCCGCGGCGGGCTCCGACGAGTCGCGCGCGCCCCAGCCGGTGGCATCACCGCGCTCGCCTGCGCCGGCCGCACCGGCGGCCCTCGGCGTGCGCGCGCCGGAGCTGTCGTTGGCTGAGCGCGTCCGGCAGGCCACCCGCATCGTGGTGGGTCGCGTCACCGACGTCGACCGCGGGACGCTCACGGCAACCAACGGCGAGCCGAGCGGCGAGAAGTACCTCATAGCCGCCATTGAGGTGACCGACCCGCTCAAGCCCGACGGCGACACGAGCGAGGTCAACGCGTTCACCTACGACTACGACGGTGCGATCGTCTCCTCGGAGGTGACGCCGCGACCGTGGCAGGTCGGCGACAAGGTGCTGCTCTTCCTGACCACAGACGTGGGGACGCCCAGCGAGCGGGTGCAACCGCCGCACCTCATGGTGGCCGAGGGAGAGAGCGGCCGCTACTTCTTCAGCGGCGATCGTCTCGACGCGCCGTTCACTCTGGATGACGTCCGCCGCGCCGTTCGCGACGGCAGCTGAGCGACCGCGGGCTAGGGGCGAACCGCTCCGGCGTAGTCGGAGCGCCCGAGGTCGCGGAAGCTGACCACGTCACCGGTGTGCGGCGCCGCGATGTAGCGCCCGCCGCCGACGAAGATGCCGACGTGGTGAATCGGGCTGCCGAAGAACACCAGGTCGCCCGGCTGGAGGTCGCCGCGCGAGACGTGCCGCCCCGAGCTGAACTGCGCGCGGCTGGAGTGCGGCAGCGAGACACCGGCGTGCGCCCAGACGTACATCGTGAGTCCCGAGCAGTCGAACGAGTCCGGGCCCGCGGCACCGTAGCGGTAGGGCTTGCCCAGCTGCGCGTAGGCCCAGCGCACGGCCTCGCCAGCGCGGCCGCTGGCCGGACCGGTGTAGCTGCCGTAGTCGCGTGAGCGCGAGCGCGAGGCGCGCTCCCGGGCGCGCAGTGCCTGCGCGGCGCGGGCGAGCCGCTGCCGGCGTGCCGCGGCGGTCTCGAGCCGGGTGACGAGGTCCTGCTGACGCGCCAGGTCCTGCTCGATCGTGGCCTTGGTCGCCGCGAGCCGGCGCTCGATGCGCTGCTGGTCGGCCAGCGCCTGGCGCGCGAGCTCTTGCTGCGCCTGCAGGCGCCGGCGCTCGATGCGTACGGCGAGGAGGCTGCGCGCGTTGCTCTTCGCGAGCTGGTCCATCGTCGCCGCGCGGCTCAGGAAGTCCTGCGGGTCCGACGCGGTGACCAGCTGGAGCAGCTCGTCGCTGCCGCCGGTGCGGTAGGCGTCGGCCGCGATGCGCGACAGCTGTGCCTGCAGCCCCGAGATGCGCGTCGCCTCGCGGGCCAGCTTGGCTTGGGCGGTCGCCACGCGCCGCTGGGCCGCCGTGAGGGCGATGCGGCCCTCGTCGTAGGCCTCGACGGCCTGCTCGACGCGCGCGTCGATCGCATGCAGCTCGCGCCGCGCCTGGGCGATCGACATGGCCGGCTCCGCATGCAGCGGGCCGGTGGGCAGGACGGTCACGACGGCGAGCGCCGCGAGCGGAAGAGCGAGCAGGGCAGAGCGAATGCGGGGGGTCGCCACTGAGGCGGCTCTCCTGTTCTTCCTCGTCCGCCTACCGGGTGAGCTGACGGGTTCGGGCCGGAAGACTGGCCCTACACGCACGCGGACGTGCGCGATTCACCCCAGGGAACTTGGGTCCCCGGCTCCTCTCGCGGCCATGCTGGGGGCCTCGAGAGAACTCGGCGGTGCCGCTAACGCCGGGGCCCACGGCGGGCCCACTGCTTCACGCGCGGCTCGACAGAGGCTACGGGACCGCCTCTAGCGTCGCAAACATAAACATAACAAATCGCTAACGGCATTCCGCCCAACCGGGCATTTTGGGGACGAGTTCATGATCATCCAGCGGCTGCGTCCGGCGGCGAGAGCCGCAGCACCGGCACCAGCCCGCTGCGGGCGAGCACGTCGAGCGCCCGCGCCTCGTCCGGATCGACCTCGCGAACCCCCGGCAGGTCGAGCATCACGGTGACGACGCAGTCCGAGCACGCCTCCCCCCGCACCGTGCACGTCTCGCAGTCGATCAGCATCGCTCGTCCCTCCGGGCCCGCCGCATCAGCAGTCGAGAGGCACGTTAGGGACCGGGTCCGACAGTTTCGGCGCCCGCGACACGCCGGCGCGCGAGCAGCCGCGGCTAGCTGCTGCGGTCCTCGATCTCCCAGGCGTGGTCGAGCACGTGCCACGCGATGCGGCGGGCGGCGTAGCGCGGCGGCCAGCGGGTCCCGGTTGCGGGCTCCGGCGACTTCGCGGCCCGCAACGCCTCCGCGATCGCCGATCGGTGCTGCCGGATGGCCGGCCGGTCGCCGCGCCGCGGCTCCGTGAGCCGCAGGCCGATCTTCCGCGCGTAGGCGGTCTCCGCGGCCAGCACGTGCTCGACAATCTTGTCCCGGTCGCGCCCGCCGCCGCGCGGACCCTTGCGGAGAGAGGCCGGGGCGCCGGCGACCAGCCCGTCGAAGACACGCCACGCCGCCTCGACCAGGTCGACGTCGCGCTCCGCCGTACGCCGGGTCGCGCGCCGCCGGTCCAGATCGGGGACCACGCCGGGGGCACCGAAGTCCGTAGTGGCGTTGCCGGGAACGCGCTCGACGACTCGGAAGCGCGGGTCGGCCGGCAACGCGAAGGCGACCTTCGCGGCCTTCGCGACGACCGCGTACCGCGCGACGTAGTCCGCGAGCGCGTCGAGCGCCGCCTCTTCCGTCTTGCCCGAGCGGCACCAGCCCGGCCAGTCGACGGCGGCGGCAAAGGTCCGCCGGGCGCCCACCTCGAGGTACGCCGGGACCGCGCGCGCCGTCGCCATCGCGCTACGCCCGCTCGAGCAATGACAGCAGCGCTGTGGAGGCGACCGCGCGCGCGCCGGCTTGCTCGGCACCATCGACGACCTCGCGGTCCGCGGTGACAACGATGACGGGACGCCCGGGTGGCTCGTTGCGCGCAAACTCGACGATGACAGCGTCTGCGGTGGTCCCAGCCGGGCTGAAGACGACCCGAACCCCGCGCGGCGTGGCGCTCGAGACGGCCGTCGGCCGCTCGGCGCCGTCGAACACGCAGGTCACCTCCGCGCCGGTCCGGGCGGCGACGTGCCCGAGCCCCGTGACGAGGCGGCGGCGCTGCGCCTCGAGCGGCTGCTCGCCGTAGCCGGTCTTGGTGACGTTGTAGCCGTCGACGATCGCGTGCATGCCGGGGACGCGGAGCAGCTCCTCGAGCAGGCCGGGCTCGTCGACCGCGAGGCCGCGCACGCCATCGCCGGCCCGCGGCACGTCGAGGCCGAGCTCGCGCACCAGCTGGTCCGCGGGCCGGTCCGCGCCGGCAGACAGCCCGAGCTCCTCGCGCAGTCCCGTGGCCGCCGCGACCACGGAGTCGAGCAGCACGCGCACGCGGGTGTCCGCATTGCTGCGCGCCTCCTTCGCCTGGCGGCGGGCGGTGTCGAGGTCGTTCTCGAGCTCGACGACGCGGGCGCGCGCCCGCCGCGCCTCCGTGGCGGCGGTGCGGGCGGCGGCCTCGACCGCCGCGCGCGCGGTCGCCAGCTCGCCCTGCACGTCGTCGACCCGCCGCTCGGCTCGGCGTAGCTCGTCTTGTGCCGCCTTCACCCGGGAACGCAGGTTGACGCCCTCCTCCTTGGCGGCGCGCAGTTCCGCGCGCAGCCGGTCCTGGTCCGCCTTCGTTGTCGCTCGCAGCGACGCCAGCTGTTCGGTGAGGCGGGCCACGGCGTCGGCGTTGTCGCGGTCTACGGCGCGCTCCGCCGCCGTGCCCAGGTCCGCCGCCGCGCGTTCCACGATGTGCTGCCAGCCCTCGGGCCGGAGCAGGTACGCCGCCGCGGCGATCTCGTCGGGTGGTGCGGCGGCCGGCGGTCGGCCCGCGTCCAGGGCGCCGGCGAGCTCGGGCGCGCCGCCGCGCAGTGCGTCGGCGACCGCTGCGCGGAACGCGGCGTCTTCCTCAAGCGCAGTCGCGATCGCGGTGCCGGCAAGCCGCGCGCGCTTCGCAGCGGTGAACCGCGCATACGGCCGCAGTGGCGCGGGCACGTCGGCCGCGGCGATCACCGATAGGCAGTCGGCGGCGAACTGCAGGACGCGGGTGCGCACCGCGTCGGGCAGGACGACGGCGGCGTCCCGGTCGCGGTCCGCGGTCACACGACACCCGCTGAGCGCAGCGCGGCAATGTCGTCGCTTGATCGGCCGAGCTCGGCCAGCAGCACGTCGGTGTCGGCGCCGAGCGGCGACGGTGGCGCACCAGCCGTACCCGGCGTGTCGCGGAGCCGCGGCACGACACCGAGGGTCGGGAAGACCGAGCCGTCGCCGACGGTTCGGTCCAGCACCATCTCGCGGGCGCGCAGGCACGGGTCGGCGAGCGCCTCCGCGATGTCGTTGACCGGCGCGACGCAGGCGTCGATCGTCGCCAGGTCGCTCACCCACTCGTCCCGGGTGCGCGTCGCGAAGATCGCCGCAAGTCGCGACCTGACCTCGTCCTGGCGGGCCGGGTCCAGATGCGCGTCGACCAGCTCGGGCGCGCCGAGTGCCTCGACGAGCGTCGTAAAGAACTGCGGCTCCAGCGCGCCGACCGCAACGTGCCCGCCATCGGCGCAGGCGTAGATGGAGTAGCACGCCAGCCCGCCGTTGAGCATCTCCATGCCCGGCCGCGGCACCTCACCGGTTGCGGCGAACGCGGCGACGTGCAGTGTCAGCCACGAGAGGGCGCCGTCGGTCATCGCGACGTCGCAGAACTGGCCGCGGCCGGTGCGCTCGCGCGCGTGCAGCGCGGCGAGGATCGCGACAAGTGCACTCAGCCCGCCACCGCCGACGTCACCGACCTGTACGCCGGGCAGCACCGGTCCCGTCGTCGGCGTACCGGTGACGGACAGCGCCCCGGCGTAACCGAGGTAGTTGATGTCGTGGCCCGCGCGGTCGGCATAGGGGCTCGTCGCGCCGTAGCCCGAGATCGCGGCGTAGACGAGGCGC
>JBHELW010000129.1:0-1501 GCA_046262915.1 Mycobacteriales bacterium
ACCGGGACGCGCGCAGCCGCGCTGGGCGGCTTCACCGCCGTACACGCCATGGCCAACACCGACCCCGTGGCCGACGTCGCCGGCGTCGTCGAGCAGGTCTGGCGGTTGGGCCGCGACGCCGGTCACTGCGACGTGCAGCCCGTAGGCGCAGTGACGGTCGGCCTTGGCGGCGTGCAGTTGGCGGAGCTCGGCGCGATGGCGGAGTCGGCCGCACGCGTGCGGGTGTTCTCCGACGACGGCCGGTGCGTCACCGACGCGGGACTGATGCGCCGCGCGCTGGAGTACGTCAAGGCGTTCGACGGCGTCATCGCGCAGCACGCGCAGGAGGAGCGGCTCACCGCCGGCGCGCAGATGCACGAAGGCATCGTGTCTGCGCGTCTCGGTCTGCAGGGCTGGCCGTCGGTCGCGGAGGAGTCGGTCATCGTCCGTGACTGCCTGCTCGCCGGCCACGTGGGCAGCCGGCTGCACGTCTGCCACGTCTCGACCGCTGGCTCGGTCGAGATCATCCGCTGGGCGAAGTCGAAGGGCTGGCCGGTCACGGCCGAGGTGACCCCCCACCACCTGATGCTCACCGACGACCTCGCGACCGGCTACGACCCGGTCTTCAAGGTCAATCCGCCGCTGCGGACCGCGGCCGACGTCGGCGCGCTGCGTGCGGGTCTCGCGGACGGCACCATCGACGCCGTCGCGACCGACCACGCGCCGCATGCCCTCGAGGACAAAGAGACCGAGTGGGCGACCGCGGCGTTCGGGATGCTCGGTCTGGAGACCGCACTGTCGGTCGTCGTGGCGGCGATGGTCGAGCCCGGTCTGATGAGCTGGGCCGACGTCGCCGACCGGATGAGCCTGCGCCCGTCGCGAATCGGCCAGCTGCGCGACCAGGGCCTCGCACTTACGCCGGGCGCGCCGGCCAACCTCACGCTCGTCGACCCGGCCGCGCGGTGGACGGTCGACCCGCACCAGCTCGCGTCGCGCAGCCGCAACACGCCTTTCGCCGGGCGCGACCTGCCGGCGCGCGTCGTCGCGACGTTCCTGCGCGGGCGGCCGACGGTGCTCGACGGGAAGCTCACGTGACGGCGCTCGTCGGACGCGCGGAGCTGCCCGCGATGCTCGCGCTCGAAGACGGCCGCGTCTTTCGCGGTGTCTCGTTCGGCGCGGTTGGCGAGAGCTTCGGCGAGGCGGTGTTCAACACCGGCATGAGCGGCTACCAGGAGACCCTCACCGACCCGTCCTACCACCGCCAGGTCGTCGTGATGACCGCGCCGCACATCGGCAACACCGGCGTCAACGACGACGACATGGAGTCCGACCGCATCTGGGTCGCGGGCTACGTCGTGCGCGAGCCCGCCCGCGTCGCGTCCAACTGGCGGGCGCAGCGCACGCTCGAGGCCGAGCTGCGCCGGCACGGCGTCGTCGGCGTCGCCGGCGTCGACACACGCGCGATCACCCGGCACCTGCGCTCGCGCGGCGCGATGCGCGCTGGCGTGAGCAGCGTCGAGGT
>JBHELW010000130.1:0-4365 GCA_046262915.1 Mycobacteriales bacterium
CCGCAGTTCGACATCTTGTTGCTCGGCATCGGCGCGGACGGTCATACCGCCTCGCTCTTTCCGGAGCAGCCGGCGACGTACGACGAGCGGCCGGTCGTCGCGGTGCGCGGCGCGCCGAAGCCGCCGCCCGTCCGCATCACGCTCACCCTGAGCGCGATCAACGCGGCGCGCGAGGTGTGGGTCGTCGCGTCCGGTGCGGCGAAGGCGGCGGCGGTCGCGCTCGCGCTGGGGGGCGCCGGTGCGGTGCAGGTGCCGGCGGCGGGAGTGCGCGGCCGCCAGGGCACGCGGTGGCTGCTGGACGAGGCCGCCGCGGAGCACCTCCCGCGTGCGCTCGGGCGGCTGGCGTCGCCGTAGGGCGGAACGAAGAGGCGGGTCACCCGCCGCGACGCGACCAGCCGAGGAACAAGCCGGCGACGAAGAGCGCGAGCGCGATGATGAGCGCCCACTTGATCGCGGAGACGAGCAGGCTCACCGCACCGATCGCGATGGCCGCGACGATGAGCAGCAGCACCAGGCCCACGGGAGCTACTTCGTGGTGCGCAGCTTGGCGAGCGCCTCGGCGAGGATCGCGTCGCCGTCTTCCTGGTTACGCCGCTCGCGCACGTAGGCGAGGTGGGTCTTGTAGGGCTCGGTCTTCGGCGGGGCCGGCGTGTTGTGCTTGTCGCGGCCGGCGGGGAACCCGCAGCGCGGGCAGTCCCACATGTCGGGGATCTGCGCATCCTCCGCGAACGACGGCCGCGTCTCGTGGTTGTTCGCGCACCAGAACGACACACGCTTGCGGGGAGCGGCCTCGCCGCGCTCCGCCTCGCCCATCGGTCCGGCGCCGACCCGGCTTCCCCGGATGGCGTTGCCACCTGCCACTGTGCTTGCTCCCTCGACCCCGCTGAAGTTGCGTCAGTGTACGGAACGCACCCGCCCCGGCCGGCGCATCACGCGCGGAACCAGCGGTCGATGTCGGCGAACGGCCCGGCATAGCCGGCCACGGGAGGCTGCGGCGCGAGGCCGCGGGCCACGGTCACCGGGTACAGCGAGTACAGCGGCAGCACCGGCACCTGGTCCGCGACGCGCGCCATCGCGGCCGCGATGGCGGCGTCCAGGCTCGGCAGATCTCGGCTGCGATCGACGGCCGCGAAGAGCCGCGTGGCGGTCGCGTCACGCCACCGGCTGAGATTCGGCCCACCCGGCGCGGCGAGCGTCGCGAGCCGGCGGCCGACGTCACTGTCGACGTCGGTGTCCAGGCGCGTGTAGTAGAGGTCCGCGCCGCCCTCCCGCGCGAGCGAGTAGGCGACGTCGGCGTCCGCCGCGGCGAGCTCGAGCTGTACGCCGACCGCGCGCGCCTGCAGCTGCAGCCCCCGGACGACCGCGTCGCTGAGGTCCGCGGGTGACGCCGCGGCGACGGTCAGCGCCAGGTCGCGGCCGCCTTTGCGGCGGGGCCGGTCGGCGGTCGTCTCCCGCCAGCCCGCGTCGCTGAGCAGCTGGCGGGCGCGCGCCACGTCGCGGCGCCACCGGCGGAACGCGCTGCGGTAACCGGGGCTGCCCGTCGCGACGAGGTCGTCGGCGACGACGCCGCTGTCGCGCAGCAGGACGTCGCTGAACGCGGGCCGGTCGAAGCTCAAGGCCAGCGCCCGGCGTACGCGCACGTCAGCCAGCGGTCCACGGTCTGTGCGGAGCACCAGCGCCGTCGTTCGCCCGGTGCTGCGGTCGGTCGCGGTTCGCACGCCCGGGCCGGCTAGCCGCGCCGCGGCATGCGGCGCGTCCGCGGGCGCGACGGCGTCGACAGCGCCGCGCGCGAGCAGGTCGCGCGCGGTCGTGAAGTCGGGCACCACGCGGACGTCCAGCCGGTCCAGCGCCGGGTCGGACCCGGGCCACGGGGCTGGCGTGCGTCGCCACGTCGAGCCCAGCCCGGCGGTCCGCGTCGCGAGGACGAACGGGCCGCCGGCGACAGATGGCACGTAACCGCGCGACGCAGTCGCGGCCGGTATCCGGCGCGCGGGCAGCACGCCGGTCGGCGCGACGAACAGCCGCATCCACGACACGCTCGGCTGCCGCAGCACGAGGACGACACGGGTCGGCGTCGGCGTCTCGACGCCGCTGAGCTCGTCGTAGGCGCTGCGCCAGGACCCGCCCGCGCGCCGCGCGTATCGCCACGTTGCGGCGACGTCAGCCGCCGTGATGCGCGAGCCGTCGGACCATTTCGCGTCGGCGCGAAGGTCGACAGAAACTCGCCGCCCGTCGCGGGAGACCAGCGGTGAGCCAGCGGCCAGCCACGGCGTGCGTACGCCGCGCGGACCGACTCGCCACAGGCCCGGTAGCCAGAGCGGCGTCAGCTCGCTGGTCGCCGGCGTGTCGCCGGCAAGAACGAACGGGTCGAACACGACGGCTTCCGCCGCGACCGCGACCACCGCGCCACCGCCACGGCGAAGTCCGGCCGGTGCGGGGGTGCGCGGGCGGTACAGCGCGGACAGCGACGGCAGCGCGGTGGGCGCGACACCGCTCGCGGTCGTCGCTGGCGGCGGCGGCGCTGCCTTGTCGTGCGTGCACGCCGGTGCCGCAAGGAGGGCGAGCGCGGCACCGAGCACGCGCCAGCGACGGGCGCGGCTACGCCGTTGCACGCGCGGTCAGGCGTTCTTGAGGAGCAGCCCCAGCGCGATGATCGAGCTGAACCACACGATCCCCGCGCCGATGGTGAGTCGGTCGAGGTTCTTCTCGACGACGGTCGACCCGCCGAGCGACGACGAGACACCGCCACCGAACATGTTGGACAGCCCGCCGCCCTTGCCCCGGTGCAGCAGCACGAGCAGCACCAACAGCGAGCTGGACAGCACGAGCAGGATTGTCGCGAGGTTGATCACGTCGTCGTCTATCCCAGTCCGTTAGGCGAGGCGCACCCGCGCATCGAGCACGCCGTAGAGCACGTCCACGATGAGGTTGGCGAGCACGATGAAGAACGCCGCCACGAGAACGCACCCCAACAGTACGGGGAGGTCGCCGCGCTGCACTGCGTCGACCGCGAGCGCACCGACCCCGGGCAGCCCGAAGAGCCGTTCGCTGATGATGGCTCCGCCCAGCAACGTGCCGAGATCGAGCCCGATCAGCGTGACGACGGGCGTCAACGAGCTGCGCAGCCCATGCCGGTAGACGACGCGCCGCTCGGACAGACCCTTGGAGCGCGCGGTGCGGATGTAGTCCTCACCCAGGACTTCGAGCATCGAGCCGCGCGTTATCCGTGAGTAGACGGCCGCATTGACGAGCGCGATCGTGATCCACGGCAGGATCAGATGATGTGCCCACTCGATCGGGTTGGACGCGAAGTTCGTATAGCCCGACGGCGGGAAGATCGGGTTGTCTGAGTTGCCGACATGGAACGTCACGGTCAGGTGGTAGAACAGGAAGTAGATCAGCAGGATCCCGAGGAAGAACGTCGGCATGCTGATTCCGGTCAGGGCGAACGTCGTCGCCACGCGATCTCGGATGGATCTCGGTTTGGTGGCGGCGAGGATGCCGATGGGTATTCCGATCAGCAGCCAGACGACCGTCGCCCCTAACGCGAGCGACGCCGTGACCGGGAGCGCGCGACCGATGATCTTCGTCACCGGTTCCTTCGTCTCGTAGCTGCCGCCGAAGCTCGGTGGCCAGCGCATCAGGCCCATCTTGACGCCGTCGATCTCCGGTCCCCGAGTGAGGAAGTGCCAGTACCGGACCTGGATCGGGTCGTTGAAGTGGTAGCGCTCGATGACCTGCGCGCGGCAGGTTGCGTCGCAGCCGCGCTGCACGATGAAACGGACGGGGTCGCGCGGCACGGCGTAGAAGAGCACGAAGACGACCATGCTGATCAGCCAGAGCACGACCGCCATCTTCAGCAGTCGGCGAATGATGTAGCGGACCATCGGGAGCTCCTCTCCGCTACTTCGCGAGCGTCTGCGTCGCGCGGGGGTCCAGGGCGTCGCGCAGACCGTCACCGAGCAGGTTGAAGGCCAGCACCGTGATCAGCAGCGCGATCCCGGGGAAGAGCATGAACCACCACGCGACCGTGTAGGTCTCGAGCGACTCCGCGAGCATCAAGCCCCACGTCGCCGTCGGCGGCTTCACGCCGAGGCCGAGGAACGACAGGCTGGCCTCGGCGAGGATGTTGGTCGGGATGAGCAGCGTCGAGTAGATGATGATCGGCGCCAGCAGGTTGGGCAGCACGTCGACGAACATGATGCGGATGTCGCTGGCGCCCAGCGATCGCGCCGCCTCGACGAAGTCCTTCTCCCGCAGCGAGAGCACCTGCCCGCGCACGATGCGCGCGATGTAGACCCAGCCGAAGGCCGCGATGATCGAGATCGTCACGTAGATGCTCGGCTCGAACAGCGCGACCAGCGA
>JBHELW010000131.1:0-7394 GCA_046262915.1 Mycobacteriales bacterium
GATCTACCCGACGGCGCGATTCAACAACGGTCACTTCGGCGGGACCGCGGCCTGGTCGTTGTCGCTCGACTGCGGCAGCGGGCAGTGGAAGACCCGCTTCCCCAACGCGATCGCGCCGTGAGCCCCGCGCTGACGCTGGCACTCGCTTACCGGGACCAAGTCCTCACGCCGTTCACCCTCGGGATCATTCAAGGCTGCGTCTACGGCCTCGTCGGGCTCGGCCTGGTGATCCTCTACAAGAGCAACCGCATCTTTAACTTTGCCCAGGGCGAGTTCGGCAGCGTCGCGGCGCTCATCGCGTTCTACTTCATCACCGGCCGCGGCATCTTTCCCGACCTGCCGACGTGGCTCGCGATCGTCCTCGGGATCGCCGCCGGGACGCTGACAGCATTGGTGACGGAGCGCCTCGTCGTACGACCGCTTTTCCATCAGCCCAAGGTCGTCCTCGTCGTGGCGACGGCCGGCGTGGCGCTGCTGCTCATCAACCTGGAGCTGCTCTACAACGGGCCGAACCTCTCGGTGTTCCCCGCCTCGACGCAGAAGCCGTGGTTCTCGCTCTTCGGCACACTGACCGACCCGCACTCACTGAAGATCTCCTACCAGCGCGTGATCATCCTCGGCGTGCTCATCGTCCTCGCCGCGCTGACTGCCCTCTTCTTCCGGTACACGCCCTTCGGTACGGCGATCCTCGCCGTCTCGCAGGAGCCGACCGCCGCGAGCGTGGTGGGCGTCAACGTCAACCAGATCTCGGCGCTGACCTGGGGGCTCGCCGGGTTCCTCGGCGCGACCGCGGGCATCCTGCTCGCGCCGATCTCCTCCATCTCGCCGGGTTTCATGACACTGGGTGTGCTGATCCCCGGCTTCACCGCCGCGGTCGTCGGTGGGATCACCAGCCTCCCGGGCGCGTTCGTCGGCGGGCTCGTGATCGGCGTCGTCGAGCAGTTCGCCAACCTCATCCCGCGGACGACGGTCCCCGGGGCGAACCGCGTCGGCGTCGCGCTCGTGCTGCTCATCGTGCTGCTGGTGCGGCCCTCCGGCCTGCTCGGCAAGGAGGTCTGAGTGGCGGTCGCGACCGAGTTCCCGGCCGTCGTCGAGTCATCGCCGTCGGCGACGGCTGACGACGCCGACTACCGACCGTCGCGCGCGGGGATCGCCGCGCGCGGCCTCGTGTGGCTGCTGCTCGCCTACGTCGTCTTCGTGTTCGCGCCCAACACGAGTGAGCGCGCGGCCTACGCGATCGATGCCGCGATCTTCGCGATGGTCGGCCTCAGCCTCAACGTCCTCATCGGCTACACCGGGCAGCTCAGTCTGGGGCACCAGGGCTTCCTCGGCGCGGGCGCGATCGCCGCGGCGTACTTCCAGGCGAAGCAGTCCATGCCGTTCTTCTTCTGCCTACTGAGCGGCGTCCTCGTCGGCGCGCTCTTCGCGATCGTCCTCGGCATCGTCGCGCTGCGGATCACCGGGCTCTACCTCGCACTCATCACCCTCGTCTTCGGGCTGACGCTGCAGGACTCGCTCTTCCAGGTCCCCGCGCTCACCGGGGGCGGCGCCGGCCAGCCCGCGGACCGGCCGTCGTGGCTCCTCGACAACTGGCGGTTCTACTTCTTCTGTCTCGCGCTGCTCGCTGTGGTGATCTACGTCGACTGGCGGATGACGCGGTCGAAGACGGGGCGCGCGCTCCTGGCGCTGAAGGAGAACGAACGCGTCGCGGCAGCCTTCGGCATCAACGTCACGGCGTACAAGCTGCTCGGCTTCGTCATCTCGGGCGGTGTCGGCGGGCTCGCCGGCGCGCTGTTCGCCTACAAGAGCCAGCAGTTCTCCGGCGCGGACTACGACTTCTTCCTCGCGCTGACCTTCGTGCTGATGACCGTCGTCGGCGGCGCCGGCTCACGCGTCGGTGTGATCCTCGGGTCGGTGCTGTTCGCCGTGCTGCGCCCGGTGCTCGGCAGCGCGCACTTCCTCACCGACTTGTTCGGCACCAACGCGCAGTTCGCGCCGGACGTCATCGGCGCGCTGCTGCTGCTGCTCACGCTGGTGTTCAACCCGGGTGGCATCGCGCAGCAGGTCCGGCCGCTCACGCGCTGGTTGAGCGGTCACCGCTTCACGTTGCACGGCCATACGGAGGCCGGCCCTCGAGCGGTGGAGGGCTCCAGTGTCCGTGCTTGAGGTCAGCGACCTGTCGATCCGCTTCGGCGGGTTGCAGGCGCTGGAAGGCGTCACACTCCAGGTCAACGAGTGGGAGATCGTCGGCCTGATCGGCCCGAACGGCGCCGGCAAGACGACCGCCTTCAACTGCATCACCGGGTTCTACAAGCCCGACACCGGCGTCGTCCGCTACCGCGGCGCCGACGTCACGCGCGTCCCCCCGCACGAGAAGGCCGCGCTGGGTTTCGGCCGCACGTTCCAAAACGTCGGCATGGTCAAGAGCGCGACGGCGCTCGAGAACCTCAAGACCGCGCAGCACGCGAAGATCGCCTACGACGCGTGGGGCGGTCTCGCCGGGTCCGGGCTCTCGTGGCGCGAGGAGCGCGAGCTCGAGGTCAAGGCAGAGGCGGTCCTCGACCTCCTCGGGTTGTCGGAGATTCGCAACCGGCTGGTCGGCGGGCTGCCCTACGGCACGTTGAAGTTGCTCGAGCTCGGCTGCGCACTCGCGACCGACCCGGACGTGCTGCTGCTCGACGAGCCGTCGTCAGGCATGGGCCCCGAAGAGTCCGACGAGCTCGGCGAGCGCTTGCTCCGGCTGCGGCAGGAGTTCGGGCTGACGATGCTGCTCATCGAGCATCACGTGCCGCTCGTCCTGCGCGTGTGCGACCACGTCTACGTGCTCAACTTCGGGAGGCTGCTCGCCGAGGGCGAACCGTCGGTTATCCAAACGCACCCCGAGGTCGTCGCGGCGTACCTCGGCGGCGAGGCGCCGGACGCGCTCGCGGCGACCGAAGAGACGGACGAGCAGGCCGCGCTCGACGCCGGCTACGCGGCGCCGGCTCCCGCGGGAAGGAAGCCCGCGGCGAAGAAGCCAGCGGCGAAGAAGCCAGCGGCGAAGAAGGCGCCCGCGAAGAAGGCTGCCGCGAAGAAGGCTGCCGCGAAGAAGGCTGCCGCGAAGAAGACTGCCGCGAAGAAGACTGCCGCGAAGAAGACGGCCGCCACACGCGCCGCGCAACCTCCGCCGGACGAGCCGGAGACGCTGCCCGGCGTAGCCGCGACGGCGCCTATCGAGGATCGAGCCCAGTCATGAGCCTGCTCGAGGTCGAGGAGATGCGCACGGGCTACGGCGTGCTCCCGGTCATCCAAGGCATCTCGTTCAGCGTCGAAGAGGGCGAGACCGCTGTCATGTTCGGGCTTAACGGCGCCGGCAAGACGACCACCGTCAACGCGATCGCCGGCGTGCTGCCGGTGTGGTCTGGCGAGATTCGGTTCGACGGCCGCAACGTCGCCGGCATGACTGCGCCGCAGATCGTCAAGCACGGCATCGCGCTCTCGCCCGAAGGGCGGCGCGTCTTCCCGGCACTGTCGGTTCTCACCAACCTGAAGATGGGCGCCTGGACCCGTCGCGGCAACCGCAAGGAGGTCGACGACTCGATCCAGCAGGTCTTCGAATACTTTCCCCGTCTCGAAGAGCGCAAGGACCAGCTTGCCGGGACGCTCTCCGGTGGTGAGCAGCAGATGCTGGCGATCGGCCGCGCGCTGACATCGCGCCCGCGGCTGCTGCTCATCGACGAGGCCTCGCTCGGGCTGTCGCCCAAGCTTGCGCAGACCGTGTTTCAGGTCGTCAGCCGCATCAACGACGACGGGACAACGGTCATCATCGTCGAGCAGAACGTCGGCGTGCTTCCCTACGCCGACCAGGCCCTCATCATGGAGAAGGGCACGCTGACGTTTGACGGTCGCGGTGCCGACCTCGAGCGCTCCGGCGACCTCCGCAAGACCTACCTCGGCTAGCGCCGTCGGCTCAGCCGATGACGCCAGCGGCGACGCGCTCCAGGCCGCCGTGGCGGAAGTCGTCGAGCGCCACGCGGCAGCCGACTGCGGCGAGCGTGCCGAACGCAACGAGCGACGTTGTGGCTCCCGAGACGCCGCCGATGCGATCGGCGAACTCGCCGACGACGAACGTGAGCACCGCGGCGAGCAGGCAGAACGACATGATCGCGGCCGGCGTCGAGATGCGCGCGCGCAGCGAGTCGTAGTCGCTCGGCGCGGGGAACCGCACGGACCACACGACGGCGATGGCGGTCAGCGCAGCCGTACGCGCAAAGCAGAGCAGCGCGGCGTGCCATACGACGTGCATCGGTGACCGCAGCATCGCCGCGCCGAGTGCGGTGACTGCGAGCTGTGCTGCGACGAGACAGGTTGCGATCGTCACCGCCTTCGCGATGACGACGTCGCGGAGTCCTACCGGCCAGCTGAGCAACGCGCTGGCACCGCCGGCGTCGAACGCAAACGCGTTCAACCCGAGCGCGGTCCCCGCGGCGATCCCCGCGACGCTGCCCATGGCGGCCAATGAGACGCCGGCGAACTCGATGCCCGGGAAGCGTGTTAGCACCGGCACAGACAGCACGCCCGCCATCGCGACCTGCGCGCCGACGGCACGCGTCATCGACCGCATGTTCGCGACGATGAGCGCGCGCAACACGCTTCCGCGGACGGACCAGGTGACGGCTCCCCAGGGTCGCGCGCCGACACCGCCGGCGCTCGCCTCGCGGTCGCGCGCCAGCCGCGCCAACGACGGCCCGAGCAGCAGCGCCACGGGAACCGGTGCGAGCAGCAGGGCGACCCATTGCGTGTAGACGCGCCAGTCATGCAGTCGCGCGGCGAACGCGGCGTTGGACAGCCAGCCACCGGGCAGCAGCTCGGCCACTTCGTCGACCTTCGGCAACAACGACGGCAGCACGGCAAGCAGGCCCACGACGATCCCCGTGAGCAGCAGGGCACTCAGCGCGCTACGGCGACGCCCCGACAGCACGAGCACGGAGACCCACGCCAGCAGTTGTCCGGTCGCGGAGGCTCCCGCCGTAAAGGCGAGAGCCGCACCGAGGCCGGGCCAGCCCGCCAACGCCACGCTCATGCCAAGGACGACCGGGAGGATCGCGACGTAGGGCACGTCGAGCAGGCTCGTGACCCACGACCCGCCGAAGACGGCGCGTGCCGTGACGGGGTAGGGCGCCAGCCGGTGCGCGGCGACGATCTCGCCGCCGCCACCACCGAGCAGCGGGATGATCGCCCAGAGCGGCCACGCGGCGGCCGCGATGAACAGCAGCGCGACGTCCGGGTCGATCCGCCCCGCGTCCTTCGCGCGCACCGAGCCGAGGATGATCAGCCCGTACCACGCGAGGACGAGCGCGCCCAGCAGTACCAGTCGCGACGGGTCGCGCGACTCGCCGAGCCACTCACGGCTCTTCAGCCAGAGCAGCGCGCGTACGCCCTGCGGCTTGCGGCCACCACCGCGGAACTCGATACGACGCAAGTTGCTCATCCGGCGGCCCCGAGCGGGGAGCCGGTCTCCGCCATGAGCGCGAGGTAGACATCCTCTAGCGCGCCGTGTTCGCCCGCGCGCATGCGCAGTGCGGCGGCGTCGCCGGACGCGATGGCCGCACCGGCGCGAATGACGACCATCCGGTCGCTGATGCGTTCCGCGGCGACGAGCAGGTGCGTCGAGCACAGCACGCCGGCGCCGTCATCGACGGCCTCCGCGATGATCTGGCGCACCGCGACCGCGCCGGCCGGGTCGACACCGTCAAACGGTTCGTCGAGCAGCAACAGCCGCGGGTTGGGCAGCGCGGCGATCGCGAGCGACAGCTTCCGCGCCATGCCGTGGGAGTACGTCGATGCGCGGCGCCCGGCTGCGTCGCCGAGGCCGAGGAGATCGATCAACCGGCGCGCGCGCGTCGGCCAGTCCGCCGCAAGACCGTGCAACCGGGCGGCGAACTCGAGGTGCTCCCAGCCGGTGAGCCGTGGGAACAGCCCACCGACGTCGGGGACATAACCGAGCAGACGCCGCGCCTCGACGGGATTCGACGCGACCGGCACGTCTGCGACTCGCACCCACCCGTACGTCGGGTCGGCGACGCCCGCGCACATCTTCAGCGTCGTGGACTTGCCCGCGCCGTTGGGCCCGAGAAGGGCGACGACCTCGCCCGCAGCGACGCTGACGCTCAGGTCGGCGACGGCACGGTGCCCGCGGTAGTCCTTGACGAGTCGGAACGCCTCGAGCGCGGGGGAGCCGGGCACTGAACCGCTAGCGGACCGTCACGTTGCTCGGGTCGGGCTGGCATACGCGGCACGGCTGCAGTGACTTGGCGCGCGCTTCTTCCGGCGTGAGGTAGCTGACCTCTTCGCGGCCGTCGACCAGTCGGCAGCCGGGGACGTGGTACGACGCCGAGCCGGCGACGACGAGCCCGTGCAGGTCCTCCGGCGCGCGCGAGCCACCGCTGCCGCCCATTGCCTCGATGACCTGCTCGAGCTTGGCCTCGAGCCGGGCGCGGTCTTCGCGCGCGCCCTGCACGACCATCATCGCCGCGCCGATCGTCACAAGCGCCAGGCCGAGGAAGCCGCCCGAGAGCAGGTACGGCAGCTGCGCGATGAAGTTCGGCACGCCGGCTGCCCCGTTCCAGCCGAGGGCGATGGCCAGCAGGCCGAGCGCGATGACGAGGATCGACGTCCGTCCGCCGAACTTGCCGAAGCCGCCGCGCAGTCGTTCCAGGTTCGGGTTCATCTGGCCTCTTTCGCCACGCCGGGGAAGACCGTCGAGCCAAGAGCGTAACGGCGGAGAACCTGTCTGGGGCCGTATCGAGCTAACTCGCGCGGTGTCCCCGGCGGGCGCGCAGGTAGTCGCGCACGACGTAGTCACCCAGCCGTTCCGGTGACGGGGAGAACACGCGCCCGCCGTTGCGGCGCGCGACGTCTTGCACGAAGTGCACGAGCCGCGGCTCGTCGTCCAGCATGAAGATGTTGATCGTCGCGCCGCGCCGCGTGAGCTTGACGACTTCCGCAGTCGTCAGCTCGAGCGTCTCGCGCACCGGCGGCCACGCGAAAAACGGCGCACCGTCGCGCTGCAGGTGGGCCGTCGGCTCCCCATCGGTAACGACCAGCACGACTGGCTCCGCGTCGACATGCCGCGCCAGGTGCCGGCCCGCGATGAGCAGGGCGTGCTGCAGGTTGGTGCCCTGGACCATGTCCCACGACAGACCCGCGAGCTCGGCCGGGCGTAGGTCGCGCGCGTAGTCGGAGAACCCGACGAGGTGGATGGTGTCCTGCGGGTAGCGCGTCGTGATCAGCGAGTGCAGCGCGAGCGCTGTCGACTTCGCGGCTGCCCATGTTCCGCGCAGCGCCATCGAGTAGGACAGGTCGACGAGCAGACAGACGCACGCTGCCGTTCGCCGCTCGGTCTCGGCAACCTC